>JAOZQU010000317.1 GCA_029932055.1 Desulfocapsa sp. | reverse complement strand
CCATTGGGCCGCCGGAAACAAAAATTGCCGGAATATTGAGACGCATGGCAGCCATAAGCATGCCCGGTGTAATCTTGTCACAGTTACTGATACAGATCATTGCATCCACGGTGTGTGCGTTGCACATATATTCCACACTGTCTGCTATAAGCTCCCGTGAGGGCAGAGAATACAGCATACCGGAGTGCCCCATGGCAATGCCGTCATCAATGGCAATGGTATTAAACTCCGCTGCAAAACAACCAAGCTCAGCAATCCGTTTTTTCAGATGCTGTCCGATTTCATGCAGATGTACATGTCCAGGCACAAACTGGGTAAAGGAATTAACAATGGCAATAATCGGTTTACCAAACTGCTCTTCAGTCACACCATTGGCACGCCAGAGACTTCGAGCTCCTGCCATTTTTCTTCCCTGGGTGGTTGTATCGCTGCGTAAAGGAATCGTCATAGGGGTTCACCTTATCTTTCTTTGATTACAAAATAATAAAATAAATTTGAATTTCTTGTCTCTTTCATGGCAATATATACTATGAAAAGTGCAGGTGTGTAAAAACAATTCCGGAGGGATGGATGAAACAAACAGAAATAGATTACTGGATTACATCAATGCTGGCATCCTACGAGAATGTTTCCGATCTAAACATTACCGTTGGCAAAAGTCTGCAGGTTGAATCCGCCGGTGTTTTGATGCCAGTGGGCGTCACTCCTCCGATACTTGAACTCACGCCTTTCCAGTCTGAAGTCTTTGCCCTGAACCTGATCGGCAACAATAAGCGACTACTGCGAGATCTGGTAGAAAATGGCTCCTGCGATCTCTCCTACACGTTAGACGATAAAGTTCGATTCAGGGTGAACATCTTTACTCAGAAAGGCCATTTTTCCACAGTTCTTCGAAAACTTGAGACAACCATCCCCACCATCGAAGAAATGAATTTTCCGTCATCCTTTCATAAAATGGCGGGAGAGATGAACGGACTGGTTCTTTTTACCGGAGCCACAGGAAGTGGTAAAACAACATCGCTTGCAGCACTTCTCCACAAAATCAACCATGATCGATCTGTTCATATCGTGACCCTGGAAGATCCCATCGAGTATGTCCATCCTCATATCAAGGCAACTTTTAACCAGCGGGAACTGGGGAACGATTTTAAAAGCTTTGCATCGGGCATGCGTGCTGCATTGCGCCAGGCACCAAAAGTTATTCTGGTCGGTGAAATGAGGGACAGGGAAACCATGGAGATAGGCCTTACTGCTGCAGAAACCGGCCACCTTGTCCTCTCCACATTGCACACCATTGATGCCGGACAAACAATCAACCGTATCCTCGGCATGTTTGAGCAGGAGGAGCAACCCCAAATCCGCAACCGCCTGGCAGACACTATCCGTTGGATCGTTGGTCAGCGCCTCCTCCCTAAAATTGGAGGAGGTCGAATAGCAGCCATGGAAGTCCTCTGCACCAGTCTGCGCGTTAAAGATCTGATACTGAATGGTGAAGACGATGAAAAAACTTTTTACAATATTATCCACCAGGGGTCAGCAATAGATATGCGTACTTTTGACCAGCATATTCTTGAGCTTTACGAATCTGAACTTATCACGGAAGAAACTGCGCTTCGGTTTTGTTCACACAGAAACGAAGTCTCCCGCGGTATGGATACTATCAAAGCCTCGCGTGGGGAAGCAACATCAACTCTCTCCGATCTGGCCATGGAAGAAGAAGAACAACCCCGCTGGTAATGAGGACTGCAATGACAATAACATGTATACACTGTTCAAAAAAACTAAAACTCAGCACCAAAATCCAAAAAGGAATTGAGCGACTTGCACCGGGACGGACACTTCGCCTTCCATGTCCCCAGTGCAAGAAAACCATAACACTTGACAGCAATAGTCTGAAACCTGGATTAAACCAGCCGACGTCTTCGGTCAAGCCACCTACTCCCCCTGATATAACATGGTTGAAAGAAGGCCAGTTCGAAGAGGAAGAAGTTGTTGAAGACATTCCACAAACCTTGATTCTTGTGCCACCCGGCAATGCAAGAGACAACATCACCAAGGCCATTGAGAGCATTGGTTATCAGGCAAGCTTTGCAGAATCGAGTCAAGAAGCCATTGAAAAAATGCAATTTGAAAATTTTGCCAGTGTAATTCTCCATTCAGGATTTGAAAAAGAAAGTCTGGCGCAATCTTCATTTCACCAGTTTATGCGTGACATGTCCATGCTGAAACGTCGCTTTATTTTTTATATTCTCATTGGACCGGATTTTTCCACCTTCTATGACCTTGAAGCCCTGGCAAGTTCAGCCAACCTGGTAGTCAATGATCGGGAAGTTCCTGAACTCCTCACCATCCTCCGCAAAGCCATCCCAAAATATGAAGAACTCTTCGGATCACTTATGGCAGAAATCAGTGCCTATAGCGGATGAGATGAATGAACAGTTAAAAGTTTTGAGTTAAAAATTAAAAATTAAAAATTGAAGACAAACCTGTCAGCCTGATGAGTTTAGATGCCTGTAAATTTTCTCGGGGTCGACGTTTATACCCTGGTTCTTCAGGGTGCTTACCTGTTTTTTATACCCCTTGACCCTGAAGGGCTCAAAGATTATTATCGACAAAAGAACCTGCTGAGAACTGAAGTACTTGCAGATCATATGGGGTAATGCAGTGGTCTTTTTGCATCTTCGCTCACTCCTGCCATCGGTGCCACCCTACCCGTGGATGGTTGGAGCAGCGGCTGCCTCTACCAGTTAACCACTTGTAAAAAAAAAGGAAAAACCCATGCTCACAGCCAAAGACATCATGACTCAAGACATTATTTCCGTTCACAAAAAAACCCCGGTTGGAGAACTGGCAAAACTTCTCACCAGCCACAACATCAGTGGAGCTCCGGTGCTGGATGATGAAGGAAAACTACTTGCGGTGGTCACGGAAAGCGATCTCATTGACCAGTCAAAAAAGCTGCATATTCCCACAGTCATTACCATCCTGGATTCAGTTTTCTACCTGGAGAATCCTGATAAAATGGAGGCTGAAATGAAAAAAATTGCCGCAACCAAAGTAGGAGAAATCTGCAGCGGATCGCCTAAAATAGCCTCTCCCGATACCGGCCTTGATGAAATTGCTACCATAATGGCTGAAGGTAACATCCACACCATTCCAGTTCTGGATGGAGAAAAACTTGTTGGTATTATTGGTAAGAAAGATATTATCAAGACGCTGATCAGCTAACTGAAAACACCATAATAATAAAAATTTCGTAACTTCAGTGTGATTTTGC
>JAOZQU010000316.1 GCA_029932055.1 Desulfocapsa sp. | reverse complement strand
AGTTTTATGTTGCGCATCATTGATCTGCAAAATAAGGAACATCCCCACCCTCATTATGGAAAGGACAGTGATGCTGTTCAGCACTATGTGTATCAGATATGGATGTATCCGGGTATGCAGGACTACCCGGACACAGCTGTTATTGAAAAAGGATGGAAGTGGATCGTCAGTGCTATCGGTTCTGATGAGAGTTCCGGTAGAGTTGTTTCGGAAAAACCTGGTAAATAGAGGTCTGGAGGCAGGATTTGCATGAAAAATAAGAGTAGCTTCGTTTTGCTTGTATTATGTTGTATATGCTGTGTTACTGCAGGAAACAGCCTGGCCGAGTCCTGTAACAAACGAATTGGCGTGTCTCTGCATCCCTATTATTCATGGGTGAAAAATATTGTTGGCAATTCCATGGAAGTCGTTCCCCTGATTACCCCCGGAGCCGATCCCCATTCGTACCAGCCTTTGCCTGCTGATCTGGCGAATTTACAAAATCTTGATGCTGTGGTGGTTAATGCTTTAGGACATGATGAGTTTGTGAAACCCATGTTGAAGGCAGCTGACATCAAAGATCTTGTTGTTATTGATACCAGTAAGGGCTTGCCGCTTATTCCGGTTTTTAGTTATGGCAGTGTTGCGGGGGAGAATGAACAGAGCAGGGTTTCCTATAACAGCCACACGTATATTTCCATAACCGGATCAAGTCAGCAGGTTCGGATGATTGCCAAGGAGCTTGGCAAACTTTGTCCGGAACAGGATGGGCAGTTCAGAAAAAATAGTCGTGTGTACGCAAAACGTCTTCGCTTGATGCTTGCTGATGCATTGGCGAGAATTGATGCAATTGACCTGGATTCTCTACGTATAGCAACAGTCCATGATGGATATGCTTATCTTTTTCAGGAACTGGGCATTGAAATTACAGCAGTTGTTCAGCCACGTCATGGCATTGAACCTGGCGCCAGACAGTTGCAGGACACCATAAAACGGATTAAGCGTGCTAACGTCAATATTCTTTTTACTGAGATTGACTATAAGAAAAAATATCTGGACATTATCTATCAGGAAACCGGCTGCCGTATTTACAGTTTATCTCATATTTCCAATGGGGAATACACTGCTGAGAGATTTGAACAGGGTATGCGGAATAATCTTAATGATATTATACGGGCGTTGACCATGGCCGCTAAATCCCATGATGACACAACAGAATAAGAATAGTCCGGCAGAGGCAAATCTTCTCGAAATCCGTGACCTTAGTGTGACACTGGGAGGGAATACAATCCTCGACCAGGTAAACATGGAGGTGAAACATGGACATATTCATGCCCTGATCGGCCCCAATGGAGCCGGGAAAACCACATTGATTCGAAGCATAATGGGTGGAATGCCCCACAAGGGCACAATTCGATTTCTCTTCAGCGATACAGGGCGAATAGGGTATGTCCCCCAGTTGCTCGAGTTTGATCATTCCGTGCCCATTACTGTTTTTGACTTTATCTCTCTTATGCTGCAGCGGGTGCCGCTTTTTTTGAGTCGTCGCAGGAACAAGCGTGAAAGGATAAAAAAAATCCTGGGCGCAACCCATTGTCAACATCTTATAGACCGTTTAATCGGTGGCCTGTCCGGAGGTGAGTTTCGTCGGGTTTTGTTGGCCCAGGCACTTAGTCCCGCACCCGAATTGCTGCTTCTTGATGAACCTGCCTCCAATGTGGATGAACATGGAGCGCGGCAATTTGAGAAAATGATTGTGCAGTTGAAAGAGGATCATGGTCATTCCATCCTGATGGTGGGGCACGATATTCAGATGATGCTGCGTGTTGCAGACCGTGTCACAGCTATTAACCGGACTGTTACCTTCGATGGTTCACCGGATGAATTGAAGGATCCAGGCAGGATTGCCAGTCTGTTTGGGCTCAATGTCAGTACAGATGTCAGGTAACATACGAGAGTGACGTACTATGGAATGTATTTATGAAATAATAAGCGGCTGGGCAGTTGCCGGGTATTTGCCTGCCATTTTTGAGCACACCTTTATGATACGTGGTCTGCTTGCCGCACTTATTATTGGTCCACTGCTGGGCGCCATGGGAACGGTGGTGGTCACCAAAAAGATGTCTTTTTTTACACAGACCATTGGTAATGCCGCCATGTCCGGCGTGGCCATTGGCCTTTTGTTTGGTGAGCCCATAGAAGGAACCTATGCCGGACTGTATGGATTTTGTCTGATTGTTGCACTCCTGATGACCTTTGTTAAAAATCGTTCACGTCTTGCAAATGATACGATTATTGGTGTTGTGCTGGCTCAGGTTCTTGGTATCGGTATTATTCTGATGATTGTTGTGACAAGCCAGTTTAATATTCATCAGGTAGAGGCGATTCTGTTCGGCAGCCTGATTACCTTGACCGATATGGATTTAATTACTCTGGCCATAGCTTCCGTTGTAGTTGGTATGATTTTTATTTGTAGTTTTAATCGGATTATGCTTGGTGGCTTTAATCCGATTCTTGCAAAGTCCAGAGGGCTGAATCCTGTTTTTCTGGAATATGTTTTTGTGATGCTCATGACCATTGTGGTGGTGGCCAGTTTGAAAATGATTGGATCATTACTTGTACTGGTTCTTGTTGTTGTGCCTGCGGCTGGTGCCCAGAATATTGTCCGTAACCTTCGACAGTTTGTCTGGGTCAGTGTGCTTTTTTCCACTGTCAGCACAACAGTTGGCCTGCTGTTATCCGGCTTTTTACCGGTACCCAGTGGTGCGGTGATTGTACTTGTCTCCAGTATTTTGTTCTATGGATCGTTGCTGCTTAAGCCTGTTCTTGGACGGGCCGGAGTCAGTCAGGGTGAAATCTAATGACATGAATGTCAGTTAAAAGTTTTGAGTTAAAAATTAAAAATTGAAAGACACAGACAGATCTACCAGCCTGATGAATTTCACAGCCTAAAAAAATTCTCGGAGTCTACGGTTACCTGCTTTTTATGACAGGACTTTGAGAGTAAGGAACTAATAAAGAAAGGATATATGATGAAAGATAACGTTGGTATTTCACACAGGTTTGGCAGGTTGTGGCTTGTACTGTTCACGACGCTGACACTGTTGGCCATTGCAGCGTCAGCTTATGCACATGCTGCTCTTTTATGGTGTTACGTGGAAAAAGATCGTGTCTATGTTGAAGCGTTTTTTATGGGTGGCAATAAAATTCAAAATGGAAAAATCGTTGTGGTCGATCATAGTGGTAAGCAAATTCTGGAAGGAGTAACTGACAAAGAGGGCTTGTTTGATTTCGTGGCACCGGTTCG
>JAOZQU010000103.1 GCA_029932055.1 Desulfocapsa sp. | reverse complement strand
TTTGCTCGCTGCTTCACTTTATATTTTTTCTTCCTACCTGCATTACATCCTTGTTGCAGCAGTTCTTGCTCTTTGTACCAGCCACGGTTTATCAGCTCTTGTTAAATTTTTCGGGAGTCCTTCCCTACCCTCATTTATCAGAAAACAGAAGCTTTTTATAAGCTCCACAATCCTCACCCTCTTTTTTCTCTGCCTTATTTTTGCTCCTCTTGTCTATTTTATCTCCGAGACCTATACGCAGATGCAAGGTGTAGACCTTGATCACCTTAAAGAAGTCACCATGCAGATGTTGGAAAAGGTGGTGTCCTTCACCGATTCCATACCAGTCCTCCATAACTTTCTTGATTCTTTAAAGACCGAGGGATTTTCTGTACTAAAAGGAGTATCCATGGAGGCCCTGTATAAAACAGTAAACGGAGTTGCATCAGGTGCCGGAGGACTGGTGGTGCAGATGGGCTGGATTCTTATTTTCTATTTTCTTTTTAATCTCAACGGGAAACAGATTCTTGCTTTTGCCGCACGCGTTATGCCCACTAGTTTTGAGCATGAACAATATCTGTACCGTGAATGCACAGGTACTGTAGCTGTGGTTTTTTACGGAACCCTTTTTAACATGCTTGCCCAAGGGTTAACCTTTGGTATTCTTATGGCCTTTATCGGTGGCTACAACGCTTTTTATCTAGGGGTGCTGGCCGGTTTCTGTTCGGTTATTCCTATTATCGGTGCTGCACTAGTATATATTCCTGTTATTGCCCTGGAGCTAGTTTCCGGGGATTACATAAATGTAGTGATAATCCTCATTGTTGTCTGGGGAGTTATGGGCTTTTTCATTGATAATATCCTCCGAATCATCTTTATCAGCTATCTCAAACGAATTTTTGGCTTTGAATACACCATGAACGAAATCCTGATTCTGCTTTCCATCCTTGCAGGGATTGCAAGTTTTGGTTTCTGGGGATTGATTATTGGCCCGTCAGTTATTGCCCTTACTTTGGCTGCTGCTAATCTTTATAGCTCGCAGATACATCATACGGGGTTTCCTGAGGACGATATACCGTAGAGATCTTTTGGGTTTCTATCCCCTTTTTCACATCTGTTTTTACCATGGAATAGCATCCCATATCTCAATGTCATCAATCCACTGATGTTTTGGATTTGCATCACCATAGATTTGAGTGATCATAATAAAATCTATAGGTTTTGAATTCCGGGTAGTGGGGCCGTAATGGTCACCCACCACCTGTCCGTTTATTTTCCAGAGTGCTCTGCCATCTTCTCCTTCGCTCCAGCGCCAATAGAACTCTGTTAGAAACCATTCTCCATTCACAGGAACGGGAATGTCTCTGTTATCAATTTCCCATACAGGATTTTGTGGATTGGCATCTCCCTGCCAGTGCCAGTATGGAGATCCGTTTTCATCGGTATAGATAAATGATATCAACCTGAATCCACTGCCACTTGCATAATCTTCTGTTTTCCATTCAAAGAAAGTACGCCATGCATTGGGCTGGTTATGACTTGTGCTATCCATTTTGATCCAGTAGCGGATATACAGATCTTTTCTTCCTTCTGTGATATCAAGAATTTCATATGGGCATTGTGTTGCGCCATTTGTATAATTTTCGATAGTGTACAGTGCCCTTGTGGGAGTTCCATCATGCCCGGTTACAGTCTGTATTTCACCGGCAATGGCCTGAAAATTGTCATCTTCAATGTAATGCAGGCCTCCTGTGGTGGAACCGAGTATTTGTATGGGCCAGGAGAAACCGGTTTCACTGTCGGTGCCCAGGATAAAACGATAGTCCAGGTAGTCTTCGTCCGGGGTGTTTTCTATATATACCCCACCTTCGAAGCCTGAATTGAATAACAGTTGTGGCTCCTGCGTATCATCTTTCTCCAGTAGCATCAGCGATATGGCTGGAATATAGCCATGAATTCTATTTTTTTCCTCATAGGCACCAATATCCCATAAGCCATTAACAGGTCGCGCAGTTCCCTCAAAATCAAAGGGAGGGGCCTCTGTATTTATTCCGGCATCAATTGCAGAGGAACTCTTTTGCAGGTGAAAATTACCGGTTTCCGGATTCTTAAAACGAGGGTTCCCGGTAATGGCATTATTTCCGTTAAGTGCGTCGGGAACGCTGTTTTCTCCATCAATCAGGTTGTGGTCTACAACTCCTGTATCGCGGATTTGTTGAATTGCAATCTGGGCATTGTTTTTACTGCATATATTGTTTCTGATAATAATATTTTCAGCATCAGGATTGTCTACAAGAATACCAAATCCCCATCCTCCCTGAAATGCACCATTTTTGTAACAGGTGTTGTTAATAATTGTAATATTTTTTACCGGTGTTTCGGGTACATCATTGCCTTCGGTCACACTTCCAACCGATATTCCATCCCATTTATTGTAGTAGGAAATATTATTGAATATATTAACATTTTCAAGCAAACCACCCCTCTCAGTCTGTATGGTAAACCCTGAATTCCCACAGTGATGAACTACATTTTGAAATATATCAATATTATAAGTGTGCGTATCCCAGGCATCTGCATATATTCCGATTCGTTCGTTAATATTATGCACCCGATTTTTATACACTTTAATATGATGCGAGCCATGTTTTACGTCAATTCCTTCGCCCCCATTTGTCCCCGAACCATTATGATGAACATGATTATTTCGTATCTGACAATTATTTGATTTGGCAATGGTGATGCATTCCTGTTCTCCATCATTACAGGCTAATTCAATCTCATTTCCTTCAATTATGATATACGAACTATCCCAGACCCCGATACCACTGGAGAATGTGTTGTAGGTTATACAATTCCTGATTGTAATGTTCTGTGATTTTTCTATATAGAAACCAGCAGAAGGAGAGTTGATAATCCGCAGATTGGAGACAACAATATGTGATTGATTAGAGATGGTAAAGAGGCCAGTCCATGTAACACCGGTGACTCCTGTACCATCAATGGTAACTTCATCCTGTGCATAGTTGGTGAATACAATTTCATTCCCGACAGTACCTGAGCTTTTCAGTTCAACATCCTCTGTATAAACGCCCTGTTTTATGAAAACGGTATCTCCGGCAATGACGCTGTCTGCTGCTTTTTGTATCGTTTGGAAAGGATTTTTTTCTGTTCCTGCGTTCGTGTCATTTCCGTTAATGGCAGCAACATAATAGTTGCCTGCATGTGCCTGTGTGGTGAAAAAGACGATCAGGTAAAGTATGTGTTTAATTAATTTCATAAGAGTGCCCGGAAAGGAATTGTGAGTTCATCACATTTGAAAGTTTCGTAAAATTTCATCATTATATTTATTTTCCAGTTATAGCAGGCAGGAACATGGGCCAATAGAAACTGTAACCAGGATCAGCGCTCCACCTGGCCAACGCTCCACGATACGAAGAGCCATCTGCTCCTGGCCATCCTTTACTGCTCAGGTCTATGGCTCCTGTTGTTGCCGGACTGTTGAGAGAAGGATGGTAACTGCTGTCTAATTGAGGGTCAGCTTCGATGCTGTTTGTTTCCCAACCGAGTGGATAGTAGGACTGGGTTGCTACGAAATCAGAAGAAGATTTGAAGTGTGCAAGGGTCCTATAGTCATTTTCGTTCGTACCGTTTTGCAATCGATAGTAGAAGGGTTCTTCTGAATTCTCCGGTCGCCAATACAGGTTACCGTCATAGATTTCATCGCCATCATCTGCTTCAGGTTCGCGGAAAAATATCCAGTCTTCAGTAAGCAGGATTATATTATTATAGACCTCATGTTTCTCACCCGTTGTGTTGTCCTGCCACTCTGTATATCCATGGTCGCCATAAGAGACTTTGGAGCCGCCGATTAAGGTGTTGTTATATATTTTCCAGGGATCTCCATGAACGCTGCTTCCATGACTGCCGAATATGTTATGGCCTTTGATCGGGTTGTTTCTGTATTTACTCGCGATTGTGTTTGTGGGATCTTTACGGGCCCAGAAAATTAGAGTGGATACATCAATGATATTGTGATGAATAAAGGTTGTTCCGGGAAAGGGGCTTGCGGTGTCTGTACCATCATAATGTGAAGGTCCCGGACCTTTCACCATATTATGGGAAAACTCAAAATTATACGTGTCTGAGCCTATCTGGGCAGCATCATCTGCTGTTTCCATATAGTTATTATGGATATAAATATCATGCCCGTAACCAGTAACAGCATCGTGAGTACCCAGAAATCTGGAATTTTTTATTTCGATTTGAGACCCTCTGATATTCATGGATGTCAGTTTAATCATTGAGGCCGGTTTGGGATCGGTTTTCATATCTGTCCAGGAAATCCAGTCCGGGAGATGCATATGAAATGTGAGGTTGTCGATGAGATAATCAACTCCTGAGGTATCACTTAATAAAAGTCCATACTGGCCCACCATTAATTCCATGTTTTTGAAAATAAAATGACTGCCGGAAACAACACGCACAGGTTCTTCATAAACAAAAACATCCAAACCGTCTATTTCGATATGCTCGGCATTGTCGAATGTAAGGCCGCGATGGCTCAGCCCTATATGCAAAATGTTTTTCCGGGGGTCGGGATCGGCCGGTATGTTAAATGTTCGGTAAACAGCTTCCTCAGAAGGATTTTGCAGACGCGTGTAAATACGTTTTTCCGTATCATTCCAATACACCCCGGGGCCTACATATGTATGGCCCGTAGTAGTCCAGAACTCTGTATCAGCACTTAAGGCCTCATATGACTTGTATGTAACAAGATGGTAATATCTGCCGTCTTCCTCAAGGAAACCATAAGCATTCCAACCCGCCGGATAGGTAGTCGTTGAGCGGTAAATATTACGCTCAGCATCTACAACTTCCCAACCACTGTTTGGTTTTTGGATAAATTCAGGTTCTCTTCCATCTAGTATTGGTTGTTCTCCCGGATACGCTTTTATTCTTATGGGATTATCAGCAGTACCCATTGCCTGTACCTCAACCAATGACTCATAATAGCTTCCTCCCCTTACATATAACAGGTCACCTGCGCTTAACTGAGAAACTGCATACTGTAGAGTTGCCCAACCATAATTTTCTGAAAGGCCATCATTGTTGTCATTACCAGTTTCAGCGGCAACATAGTATGTGTTTGCAGGTGATTCATGAAGAAGAAGGAGAAAAAACAGAATGCTTAGTAAAAGTATTTTATTATATCTCATTCAACTTTTTCCATTTGAAGTGATCATGCTTTTAGCTGAAGGTATTTTTATACCATCACAATTGTAGTACTCTAAGCCATCACCGGCAATCCCCGGAGGAGCTGAATACGCAGGATCAGAGCCGTGAAAAATTTCCCGCCAAAAGAGTTGTAAAAAAATGCGAAATGCATTTATCGATCCCTCCTGAGAATAGTACCGGTTACTGTTGTTCACGTTTTGATGCCTCTGGAGTGTTGCCATACGCTCCAATGTTTGCCCGTCCGCCATTGGGCGATGGTTCGTTGGAATACTCTGATGCTGGATCGCCTCTGTTTATGGATGGACTGGTAGCATCATCATTGATCCATCCCGAACCATTCCAACGTCCGGACTTCGATCTGAGATGAAGATCCACCGCATCGGGATTTGTTCCGGCAGGTGCTGCATACAACGGATCAGAATGAATATCAGTGCTTGAAGAAGCATTGTTATAATCAGCTGCATTATTGTAAAAATTATTATAACTGGAAATGAAGGTGTGCTCGCTACTGTCCATATTATCGAGCGCATAACCAGCAACAGTATTGCTGATAATATTATTGCGTACAATGGTCTGGTAGCCTGTTCCGGTATGAGTTCCCATATCAAACACAATACCGTCTGTTGCACTGCCTTCGATGGTATTGAATTCTATAAGGGTGTTATGGGAACCGTAGATACGAATTCCCCCATGGAGAAGTTCCTTGAGATCTTCATCGTCACCGGCAGTATAATGAGCGATCTTATATATTTTGTTATGGTGAATATGCACACCATTCTGGACATCCTTCTCGTCACCGGAACGTCCTGCTTCCAAAACAATTCCTACGGTTTTACCAAATATATAATTGCCATATATTTCTGCGGATTCGAGCAGACGATCACTATTTTCAATATATATTCCAGCATATCCGGATGGTGTCCTGCTTAAACTGTTTCCTATTGTGTTCCCATGAATAGAGACCCGACGACTCTCCGATAGCCTTATTCCGCAGTTGGTTCTGGTGGTATAAATTTCATTATCATATACTTCCAAATCTGAAGCATATCCAAGATACAGTCCCTCGTGTCCTGAGTATTCCATTCGATTGTTGTAAAATTTCATATTTGTATTCAAGCGCTCCTCCCCGGGACTCATCACGCGAATAATATCACCATAACTTTCATGCAGATGCATATCGTGAACTGTGAGATCAGAAGCACTATAAAAAATCATTAATATATAAGCCCAGCTACCGTGTGATGCATCCTGTGTACCTGCAGTAAGCTCAAATCCGCCTATTTCCACATTAGATATGGAATCATTCATGGTTCCATATATCTGGTTTTCCAATGATCCATTCCAGTGCTCCACACCTTTTTGACGTATCAGTGGTTTATTGTATGGCCAGGCGGTATGGTCTTTCAGCTGAACCCTGACATTGGCATCACCTGTCAGTTTAGTATTGCTTGAAATAACAATTGGTTCTTCGATTTCGCAAGTCATTGGGCCTTTCAGGTATACAGTTGTAAGGTTTGTATCTCCTGCAACACGATTAAGTGCCTGATTAATCTCCAGCTGATCTTTGACTCCATCACAATTGAAATCACCGGAACCGTCCCCGGCAACAATCACAGAATCTTCGACTCCGGAAAGAAGCATATAAATAGCCGGCAACATGGCTGTTTTTTTTGACGCACTTATAGAAACAGGCCAGAAAAATGAAAGAAAAATCAAGAGAGTGAGAGTACTTTTTGTCATCGTATTAGCTTCCCCCCTATTGATAAAGCGCCATGTCCCTCAGCCCCAGGGAAAGCAGATATTTGAGATATAGCAGTGGAAGAACACAACAAAACGCTGATAATCAGAAGCAATACTATTTTTTTCACAACAATTAATTTTACCTCATTAAACTTCACATCTATTTCATTACACCCATATCTTTCACAATTACGAAGGGTGATATGGCTGCCTGCTGTCAGGTCGTAAGCATTCTCCCCACAGTTGCCGACCAGATTATTTTCCAGGAGATGATTGGGGCCGATATCGCCATGGTTTTCACCGTCATATTTACAACTCACTGATATGAAGACGTAAAATATACTGGATTCCGGATAGGAGAACTCGGGGATGACTGCTGTGGACTTCATAGTCATAGATTAAGATATCAATATATTGTAAGCTCTCGTCATCCCCGAAGGTTGTTGTCGGGGATCCAGAAAACTGTTACCGGCTGAGCATTCGTGGTAATCAAAATTATTTATAGCCTTACTTGAACTGGCTGCACAAAAACTGATCAGAAGAACTACAAATTAATTCTTTGAGCCAACCTGCAACTTTTTTTGCCCCTTCCGGGTCAAAATGGGTATGGTCATCGTAGGCAAAGTCATTGAAAATTGCCTCTGTGTCTACATATGTGTTGAATTCGTTGTAACTCTTTTCCTGTAGATCAAGGAGTAGTATCTGTTCGTCTTCAGCTAAAAATCTGATAGTCTGTGGATAGTCTCCATAAGCTGTGATATGCGTGTGATTTCCTTTGTACATTCTTTCAACAGGAGTTATAAGAACCGGAGTAACTCCCAGCGCCTTCATCTCGTTAACAAATGCCTTGAGGTTATTATAAAATTCATTGCCACGTCCGGGCATGGTAAATTGCTCCGGCCTGCTTTCGTCTTCATCGTTATGTCCGAAATGCATCAGAAGATATGCTCCGTCACTGAGATCTGTTTCTCCAAACAGATCTATTAATCCCGGCCAGTCACGAGTCGTTCCGGCACGATCCGGCCTGTATGATTTGGTACTGGCACCGGATCTGGCCCGGTTGAATACCTTGTCCGGATTAATCATAAATTCACTAAGTCTGGAGCCAAAGCCCTGGTCGCCCTCAGAGGTGTTATGGACGGTGGAGTCGCCTATCAGAAATATTTTTTGTGGTGTGAGATTTGCGTATACTCCCATATTGACAAAGGGGGAGTCCGCCTCAGGTTTTAGAAAATCATCGGAATTTGGATCTGTGCTGAGAAAAGTAATATTTTCCTGAATATTCCACGAATTATTTGTTCCAAGGCCACTGTCTTGACTCCCGTTGTTTGATACAATATTGTACTCAATCAGGGTGTCATCTACACCACGAATGCCTACTGTTTCATTGTGCCATGAGGTGTTATATCGAAATATGACATCCAGGCCTGCATTGTAATGAATGCCTATTGCCCGATTATTATAGCTTATATTGTGTTCTGCTACTGTTCGCATTCCATTCCCTGCGTCAGGGTTTATATTGCCTCCCGCTTTGATGCCGTTACCATCTCCATTGCTTCCTCTGCCGTTATCATATACAAGGTTAAAGGCTACATAAGAATCATTGGAGCGCCATGTATCAATGCCATCATCTGAGTTTGCATAGATTGTATTATGAATAATTTTGTTGTACCTGCCTGATGATATGGCGATTCCGTCACTATGCTCTCCATCAGAAGAGAGCCCGACATCTGAGTTTGCATGAGATATGTTGTCCTTTATGATATTATAACCGTGTGGGTATGGAATTAGATAGTCTGGGTCATCTTCGTGCCATTCACCACCATAAAGAGCAATTCCGCTGATGAGGTTGTGATGGGTATGACAACCTTCCACAAGATTGTGACTTCCATAAACATTTATTCCGGCCCAACCCATGTGTTTCATTTCAATATTTCTGACAGTAATATAGCTGTGTGCAGAGCTAAGTCGTATACCGCTTGTTCTTCCATTCGGGTTGTTGGCAACATCCTCTGGGGAGCTGTACTGCCCCTCTAATATTGCCATTTCTCCTGGATAGCTTTCAATAACAATTGGATTATTAATCAGCCCACTGTTGCCAGGGCTAAGAGCCATGGTAATATCATAAGTTCCACCCCTTAAAAATAATATATCCCCGGGACTGAGTTGTGCAAAAGCTGTCCAGATCGGGCAGGGGGACTGCAAAGAGCAGGTATTACCATTGCCATCCGTTGATGCAAACAGGGTACCTTGTGCAACAGGCGTGGAAGATACCTGCCTGGCGCCAAAGATTGGTTGGCCGGTTTTTGTGTTCTGATCATCTAAAAGCAACAATTGTATAGCAGTCATCACGGCTGCATTTGCATCTGCCCGGCAAAGCCCGGGAAAACTGATTAAACCGGCAATAGATGCCAGAAAAGTAAGTAGCCGTATTATATTTCTTATTCTGTTTATCATTACAAACCTATGGTTGTTTCAGCTGTAGCAAAAGCGGTGGTACTATGCTTCCTGACAGAGAAGAGGAATGGGAGCCACTACCGCTGTCACTGGGCATCAGTTTTTTGTAAACCCATTGGCCGTTTTCATTAAGTCTGGCATTATCACCAACATCTCCAAAATTTGAAATGTTACCAATAATAGAATCGAAACTATCCTGTGGTGAATGAACAGTAATTGGATATGGACTTTGACTTATCCTGTTATAGCGTCGCCAGGAGACAGGTAGGGGCTCTCCTGTCTGGTATTGATCCTTACCATCTGTAGTATGAAAGGAAAGCAAGTTCCAATTATCTTGATTGGGATCTGTAAAATTTTCCACCACGGCCACCTGCTGAAATAGCACCAAATCCCTCTGCTTCGGGAAATGAAGGAAGTTTTGCAGAAAACGAATTGGCATCACTGAAGAAAAGGCCTGCCAGTGAAATGGCAAGTATGATATGTTTTTTATGTATCATTGGTAAGCACCCCGCGAAGCAGCAAAAAGATTGAACTCTTTTTTTTCTGTTGTAAATATTCGAAAGCACCAATATCTATCCGGTTTCCCTGGGGTCGATAAATTCCCTCGAAATCGTCAAGTATCCCCACGTTGACACCAGTGTCGATTCCTACACTTCCTTCCTGCAGATGATAATTTCCACCTGCTGCGTCAACCCAATCC
This sequence comes from Desulfocapsa sp., assembly GCA_029932055.1. Taxonomy (GTDB): domain Bacteria; phylum Desulfobacterota; class Desulfobulbia; order Desulfobulbales; family Desulfocapsaceae; genus Desulfocapsa. Next base: position 2,345 of record JAOZQU010000103.1, on the reverse strand, counting down.
GGTTCTGTGAACAGACTGTTACTGCCCTGTCCGTAATGATCCTGCCAATAGGCAAAATCAAACAGCTTTTCATCCTCACTGTCCCATCCAAATTTATTCGTGTCCCCATTTGGGCGCCACCAGATATTGTAGTTAAAGTTACTGTTGGTGCTTGCCGGTGAGCTAGGCCCGAGATAGCGTACATAACGCAGCATCGCAGTCTCATCAAAAACTATATTGTTTTTAAACTGGATCCCATCCACGCCATTAATGACATCAATAATCGAATTATTGACCGTATTGTATATGTTGTTATGGTATATCTCCACATCGGAAACCGGATTTCCGCTGCCATTGGTACTCCCTATTACCAAAGAATGCTGAGCCATATTTGCGATAATTGAATTGCTTATCTTTGCTCTGTTTGAGGGTGCAATATAGATACCGTCTCCGTTACCATCGTGGAAATAGCAACGATCTATCCAGACATCATCCGCAGCAAGGAGGACTTCTATTTCATTACTCCCATATCCTTCACAATTACGAAGGGTGATGTGGCTGCCGGCAGTCAGGTCATAAGCATTCTCTCCACAGTTACCTATACGGTTGTTTTCCAGGAGATGATTGGAACCGATATCGCCATGGTTTTCACCGTCGGATTTATGCAGGGTAATACCGTCTCCATGTACGGGATCCATATCGACTATTTCATTACCACGAATAATACCATTGGTGATTGGTGGCCAGTCTTCGTCTGTTCCATAAATAACTACTCCACTCAGACCACAATTTCTGATGGTACAATCCTCAATAAGGTATCCATCTATCGCAGCCATGAAGATACCATTTTGGTCGGAATCGCGAATATCGATTCGGGAGATGGTAATATCATGCAGGTTTTCTGCGCGAAAAGAGACAGCAGAACCAAATCCAGGACTCTGAAAGAAAATATCCTGCACATGGATATGTTCCAAGTCCTTCTGACTGCAAATGATATGCGTATCATTTTTCAAAACCGGTTTGGGCCCGTTGCCATAAGCACCTATGACCACGGGATCAGTCGCAGTTCCACCCAGAGTAATGTACAGTGAGTGTGTGCTGAATTGCTCTCCCCGTTTAAACAAAATATCACTGCCAACGGGTAGCTGAGATATCATATTGTTTGCTTTGTGGATGGTGCGCCAGGCAGTGTCGGCAGACAGTCCATTGTTGTTATCATCACCGGAGTTGCTATCAACATAATATGTTGCCGGGAAAGCAACTGACACTAATCCTGCAAGAAATGGAGTAATCAAAAAATAAATAATAATTTTTCCGTGTCTCATGATGCTGCTTCTGAATAATATGACATTCCCCTTAGGGTAGTTCAGAAAAACCATAATTCAAGGTGTTGTTGTGGGGGGGAGTAACCTGTCATGCCTGTCGTCATATACGGCATAACGTTTAGGATTTTCCACTGATTGTTTCCAGCCTTCTGCTGTTTTGCAGCTTGTAAAGAGTGTATAAAAAACCATGAACTGAAAAGTGATAAGTTTACACATGTGTGTTTGCAATGCCTTATTGTCTGACACACAAATTTATGGTAATTCAAATCCTAATTATCAGTGGATTATAGACTTATTAACAAGAGAGAAATTATGAAAAATATTTTGCTATTGTTTCTATTAACAACCATGCTGGGCTATGCTTCAAATGTCTTTGCTGAAAAAGCCATATTTGCCGGTGGATGTTTCTGGTGCATGGAGTCAGATTTTGAAAAATTAGAGGGTGTCACTGATGTGATATCCGGCTTTACAGGCGATACTTTAAAAAATCCGACCTATAACGGTAATCATGAAGGTCATTTGGAAGCTATCGAAATTACATACGATCCCGAAAAGGTGTGTTACAAAGCCTTGTTAGAGCATTACTGGATTAACATTGATCCATTTGATGCAAAAGGACAGTTTTGTGATAAGGGCTCAAGCTATTTAAGCGCCATTTTCGTTGCTGACGAAGCAGAAAGGAAGCTTGCTGAAGAATCTAAGAAGACCGTTATAGAGCAATTTCCTGACAAAAAAGTAGTAACGCCAATACTAGGTGCATCGACCTTTTACCCCATTAAGGGTAAGGAAAGTTATCATCAGGATTATTACAAAAATAATGCCTTTCGTTACAAGATCTATCGCTGGAACTGTGGTCGTGATAAACGATTGAAAGAAATTTGGGGGTGATAAAGCAAAACACTGAAGGTAATTTTTATGATAGATTCATTTCTACAGTTACATCCTGTTATGCAGGCGTTTATAGCCACACTCTTTACCTGGGCTGTAACTGCTGCAGGGGCTGCACTTGTATTTTTTTCAAGAGCTGTAAACGAAAACTTA
>JAOZQU010000102.1 GCA_029932055.1 Desulfocapsa sp. | reverse complement strand
TGTCATCAAGGCAATATCGCGCTATGTTGGCATAGGAAGAATTACAGTCGGACAGCTCAATAAGGGCTGTCTTTGGAATGCTTGAGCCGTGTGATGGGAAACTATCACGCACGGTTCTGAGGGGGGAAGGGAGCCGCAAGGCTCCTGCCCTACCCGGTGTTTTGAGGGCAAACTAGAACTGTAAATTTAAGAGCAAAAGTAGTATCTTTAAAAAATGAAAAACGACATACTAAACAACCTATTAATATTATATGGAAAATACTCAATAAAAAGTAAACCAACTCCAGATTCTCAAATGTGTTTTCTTTGGTCAATCAAGAATCCACCTGATGTGCTGGAAGGAACTAAACAACTTTATGCAATAAAGGCGGAATTCAAAATTGAAATTTCTGAAGATGAGGCTGTAAAAATATACGATATGAATTTACAGGAAGCTAGCGAATATATAATAAAATTAATCAATGCTGTGTGACAAATGTCATAGATATCAAAACAAAAAGGCATCGAAAGATTGTGCTTTTTGTATTCGGGTAAATTGCCCTGAAGATATCTTGTGTCACCTTGCAAGAGGAGATTCAGAAGCTAACACTTTGTTGAGATGTGGCGCTTAGTAGCCCAGCCTGTTCACGCCCATTAAGGGTTTTTTTATTTCTGTGGTGCTTTAAGTGAATAATTCCAAGGCAGTTCTGCACTTATCGGGATAGAGACGGCCATCACTGACCGCCCCTCCCACACCACCCGGCATATACGGATCGCGTACCAGGGCGATTCGGCTGATCTGGGCAGGAGTGGATTACCAACCACTTCATCTTGCTCATTCGACATGGGCCTTTTCAGGCATTTCCCGTTGTGACAGCACTGCGATGATATATGCCCAGCTTCTTCAACTCCCGAACACGAGTTCTCGGATTTTTCCACTGTTTCCAGAGGATTGCCCGCAGACGCCTCATTATCCAGCCGTTAAGAGAACGAAACATACTTGTACACTCCGTGATGCCGTAATAATTCCACCATCCGCGCAGTACTGGTTCAATTAAAAGATTTTCATGCAGTGTCAACGTTTGTTGAGTTATCTTGTCAATAAAGATTTTGTGCTAAAGATTTTCACGAAATATTTCGATAATATTATTGTCTATCATATTATAAAATCACATTTTTTGTTCTTTACAATTGATGGGGGGCTAGCACTGAAATTTGGCTCTACCCCGAATGATTACCTTGAGTGTTGCTCATGTATTAATTGTGGTGGCGTCGTAAAACTCTTCATCTGCTTCGTTGCTGCATTTCTTTATTTCATTACGACACCCATGGGAGCTCATCCGAGAATAGCAATTTTTTCTTAATTCGAACCATTTTCAAAATTTTATCGCGGGTATATAGTTGATCTCCCGAGGATACATTTCTATAAACAACGACGAATTGGGGAAAAAGTCCACTTGTACCCGTAGTTTGGGTGTTCTCAGACAGGCTCCCAGATACTTACAGATCAAGATTTACAGTAAATGTGTATGGCTGATAAACGGCCTCCCGAAGTACGTCAAAATGAAATAAAAAAGCCAGCCAATTCATCCTTCCCGCGAAGGACAAACCCAAGAAGGTGTTGAAATAACGGAATTACCGCCTTCATAGGAATGACGGTATCGCGAAAAATATGAATTTTTACAAGTTCATCAGTTGTTATTCATCCGTTTATTGGTATTGAATCTGAGAAACATCGACACTTATTTTAATCATGAATACAAAAAAAATCATTCAGATAGTGGCCCCTCTTATGATTATACTCTGTTCTGAGGGGATCACTCGTGCCGCTGATCAGGAAGTAGATATTTCCCCAATATTGTCACTCCTTCTCGCCAGTCATGAAGAGGATTGTAATGGAGTAAAAAATGGAACCGCCAGCATTGATGATTGTGGTATCTGTGACGATAATCCTGCCAATAATAATACAACCTGCATGCAGGACTGTTTGGGAACCTGGGGGGGAACCGCTACCACCGATGATTGTGGTGCTTGTGATTCGGACACGATCAACAATAATACCACTTGTACCCAGGATTGTTCTGGAACCTGGGATGGAACTGCCAGCCTTGATGACTGTGGGGTCTGTGATTCGGATATTACCAACAACAATACAACCTGTACCCAGGATTGTAATGACACCTGGGGTGGATCTGCCAACCTTGATGACTGTGGTACTTGTGATAACAATCCGTACAATGACTGCACACAGGATTGCCAGGGTGTGTGGGGTGGCACTGCTACCATCGATAATTGTGGCGTTTGTGACGCTAATTCAAATAACAATAATAGTACTTGCGTACAGGATTGCCTTGGAGTCTGGGATGGAACCGCTATCACAGATGATTGTGGGGTCTGTGATGATGACATGACCAACAATAACGATACTTGTGAACCTGATTGCCTGGGCGTCTGGGGAGGCATAGCATATACTGATGGATGTAACCTCTGTGTTGATGCTGCTACTGGAGCTTTTCCATGTACTGAAGTTATTGAAGTGACGACCTCGACTGGTCGAATATGGATGGATCGAAACCTCGGTGCGTCTCGTCCCGCTCAAAGTATTGATGACACAGACGCATACGGCCACTTATTTCAATGGGGGCGTTTGAACGATGGCCACCAGAGTCGTTTAAGTTCCACCACTTCTGTTCCAAGTACCACGGGTGTCCCAGGACATAATGAGTTTATCCTTGAAAATATGGATTGGAGAAATCCACAAAGCAGCAACTTATGGCAGGGCCTGTCAGGCACAAATAATCCATGCCCACCCGATTTCAGATTACCAACAAAAGTAGAATTTGATGCTGAAATAGCCACTTGGAGCAGCAATAATTCGGAAGGTGCATTTACCGGGTTAAAGCTTGTGGTTGGGGGGTATCGTGGACCCAGTGCCGGTACAATCAGTTATGAGGATGAGCGCGGATTTTACTGGAGTAGCAGTGTACAAAATTCATCTGAAATCGACTATAGTCGAGCCTTGTACATAAATGAAAACGGGGCTGACGTCGGGGAATATGGTCGCTCAAAAGGTTTCAGCATTCGATGCATTAAGGATTAGCGTGGCACACCTGCCCCCTACTCCTCCTCAACCGGCATATAAACAATAAGCATGCTTTTCTGTAGTTTCTTTGCCACTGTTTCAGCAAGAGAGCCAAAGAAAAACTTTTTAATGGCCTTAGTTCGGGTAGCGCCCATAACCACCAGACCATAATTTTCCGCTTCCTTCTGAACAGCCTCAACCCTTGCATCGGTGGCCAAAATTTTTACAGACAAATCAACTTTCTGTTTCTGTTCCGCAATCCACTTGTTTAACTCTTCTTCTTTGGCCGCAAGAACTGTGTCAGCCGCATCAGAAGAAAACAAATATAACAATTGCATCTGGTGCTCTCCGATACAATCAAGAGCTGTCACTACAGGATACACCTCTTCCAGATCAGCAAGACTCACCACTGGAATCAGGATCCTTTCCGTATGCAATAGTCCGAAAAAACGAACTACAATCACCGGACAGGCAACATTGTCGGCGACAGCACCAAGAACCTCTTCAAAACCACTGCCTGAACCAGGTAGCGGATACCCAAGCACCACCATTTTAGCACTGTTATACTCAACAGCAGCCACAAGACCGGAAGCCACTGAATGATCGGGAAGTACTTCGCTGACCATGGGATAGCCCATGCTGGAGACTTCTTTCAGCTCTTTATGAAATAACGCAGGTGGAATATCAGCTCCCGGCTCGACAATGCGCACGGCCATAGGCAGGCAACGCAGATGGTGGGCAAAAATCGTTGCAAATCTGGCAAGCCCTCCAACTGTAGCAGGGTGTGCCGCGCCAAAGACAACCACACCATTGGATGGGATTTGAGGGCTTAGCTGTTTCCAGGTCCAGGGAACCAATTCAACGCCAGCGGCAGAACGAAGATGAAGATCATCTTCTTCAGTTATCTGTCCATTGCCCTTTTTCTCTTTTTCCTCTGTTAAAGCATGGGCTTCCCGAGCCTGATTCAGGGCAAAACGTGCTGTGGAGGGGCCGAGCAATTCAGAAAGAAAAACTCCGGCCAGCACTACAGGGGTAATCATGGCAGAATATTCGCTGAGTGCAGGATCCCCTGCAATAAGAAAAATAAGTCCGATGGCAACTCCCGCCTGAGGAACAAGGCCCATTCCAAGATAGCGCCCCACAACCTGAGGTGCTCCGGCAATACGTGCTCCAAGCGCAACGCCACTGATTTTCCCAGTGATTCTTGCCAGGAAATAAATACCACCCAGAATGCCGGCAGCACCTAATGCCCTGATATCAAGATGGGTGCCAGCCAGTGTGAAAAACAATACATAGATCGGTGGCTCAAAGCTGTTCAGGGCTCTGAATATTCTCACATCCCGCTCAGCCCTGTTTACCAGAATAAATCCTGCTGCAATTCCAGCCAGCAGAGAGGAGAGATTGAGATACGTTGCAAGTTCACTACAGAGGAGAAGCAGCGCCAGTCCACCTGTCATCATCTCTTCCTTGCTCTTCAGGTTACGTAAAGCTATATCAAGTGTCAACCCGGTAAAAATCCCGAGCAGCAAAGACTTGCCAATATTTATAAAACCATTCAAAAACACAAAATAAAAGGCATCGCCGGATTGCCCCGTGATCTGCTGAACAAAGGCAACCACAAAACCAAACATCATAATGGCCAGGCCATTATCAATGGCAACAATAGCAAGAAGACTTGCCGTAAAAGGTCCTGAAGCTTTTACTTCACGGACAACCAGGAGGGTGGCGGCAGGAGCAGTGGCCAATCCCACTGCGGCGAGGAGAAGAGACAGGGCAATATAATTATGCAACTGCCAGCCATCCACTGCAATTCCTGTAAAATGAATGCACAGGAACACTGCAGCAAAGACAAAAACAAAGGCACCGATGGCTTCACAAGCAGCAATCCAGACCACAGTTCGTATTTGATCGTGCAGTTTTTTCAGTTCGAGATGCTCTCCAATGCCAAAAGAAATGAGCATGAGAGCAATGCTGGTAAAATGATCAAGATCAGAGCCAATGGACTGACTGTTAATGACATTAAAACCGGTGGGGCCAATGAGCACACCGGCAAGAATATAACCGGTGACCGAAGGCAGGTGGAAACGCTGGCAGATTTTGGCCACAAAAAAACCTGCGGCAAGAAGTAGAGCAAATCCCAATGTGACCATAGGTGGTTCTCCTACAGGGATTTTTCCGCTACTTGTTTCTTTAGTTCCATGCGGAACTTACTGTCAGGGGCCAGTGCCAACAAACTCTCCAGACTTTGCTCCATGAATTCCTCAAGAGACAGCCCTTCTTTTTCGGCCTGCTCCATGAGGATAATCCCCTTCACAACTTCAAGCATATCCAAATCGTGTAACAACAGAACAGCCCACAGCAAATGACTGGTATCAGGATTGCGTTTGGGATCACTCTCCCAGTAGGTGGGAGGAAGGCGGACAAATGCAAGTTTTTTGGTCACAGCGGCATGACATCTTCCCCGTAACAGATTCACATCAGGCAGTTTCCCCTGGCTGAGATCACTCACCATCTCTGCAAACATGGGATGAAATTACTTCTCCTGCTTATACGTGAAAGTCAACTTTTTGTTGCGCATTCCAACTGTCACCCGGCCGCCGGAAACAAGCTCGCCAAAAAGGATTTCATCGGTGAGTACATCGCCGATCTCCTTTAAGATCAGTCTGCGCAGAGGTCTTGCACCGTATGCAGGTTCATACCCTTCTTTTGCCAGCCAGCCACGCGCTGCTGCAGTGAGGTTGATGCTGACTTTTCGCTCAGCAAGCTGAACCTGCAGTTCTGCGACCATTTTATCAACTACTTTTTCAACCGCCTTTGGTTCAAGCTCTGCAAAAGAAATACTTGCGTCCAGGCGATTGCGAAACTCAGGTGAAAAAAGATTTTTGAGAGCTTTTTGTTCCCGCCCCTTGGTCTCAGCAACAAAACCAATGGGAGCAGTGGTCATCTCCCGAGCCCCGGCATTGGTGGTCATGATAATAATCACATTACGAAAATCCGCCTTTCTACCGGAATTATCAGTGAGCGTGGAATGATCCATGACCTGCAGCAGGATGGAAAAGATATCAGGATGCGCCTTTTCAATCTCATCAAATAAAAGGACAGAGTAAGGGTGTTTACGAATGGCTTCGGTGAGCAAGCCACCCTGATCAAAACCCACATACCCGGGAGGTGCTCCGATGAGACGAGCCACAGCGTGTTTCTCCATGTACTCACTCATGTCAAAGCGTTCAAAATGGATGGCAAGCTGACTGGCCAGCTGTCTGGCGACCTCGGTTTTCCCGACACCTGTTGGTCCGGCAAAGAGAAAACTACCGGTGGGACTGTCCGGATTGCCCAAACCGGCACGCGATCGTTTTACAGCCGTGACCACAGCATCAATGGCTATATCCTGACCGAAAATCACCTCTTTCATGGAAACGTCAAGTTCTTTTAAGGAAGAAAGTTCGGCACTCGACCCACTCTTGGCCGGAACCCGTGCCATACGCGAGACCACGGTTTCAACGTCCCGCACTTTGACGGTCTTTCCCTTTTTACCGGCCATGCGAAAGGCAGAGCCCACTTCATCCAGAATATCAATGGCCTTATCCGGCAGAAAGCGATCATTAATATATCTGTCAGCAAGTTCGGCTGTGGCTCGAATAGCGGGTTTTGAATAACTGACCTGATGATGTTCCTCATAACGGGGCTGCAGACCCTGCAGGATACGCCTGGTCTCTTCCACAGAGGGTTCTTCCACATCTATCTTCTGAAACCTGCGGGACAAAGCACGATCTTTTTCTATATGATTCTTATATTCCTCATAGGTGGTTGAACCTATGCAGCGAAGTGTGCCAGACTGAAGAGCAGGTTTCAGCAAATTGGACGCATCCATGGAGCCGCCGCTGGTGGCTCCTGCCCCAACAATGGTATGCATTTCATCAATAAAGAGGATTGCATTGTCTTTACGTTCAATCGCAGAAATAACTCCCTTGATCCGTTTTTCAAAATCCCCACGGTACTTGGTACCGGCAACCATGTTGCCCATATCAAGTAAAAAAATCTCCACATCCTGAAGCAGCTCAGGAACAAGTGCTTTTTCTCCCGCATCCCGGGCTTCAGTATCCGCATGAATAAGAATCGCCAGCCCCTCAGCAATGGCAGTTTTCCCGACACCTGGCTCACCCACCAGCAGAGGATTATTCTTTTTCCGGCGGCAGAGCACCTGCATCATCCGGTTGACTTCATTTTTACGACCAATAAGAGGATCAAGCTTGCCATCTGCTGCATATTTTGCATAGTTGACAGTAAATTCCTGTAGAATTTTCTCATCCTTATCCGCCTTTTTATCACCGGCCGGTTTATCCGGCATCTTTGGTAAGGGCTCTTTCTGCAACCCTTCGGGCAGGGCGTGGGAGACAAACTCAACCACAGCCATACGTCCTAATCCTTCTGAGCCAAGAAAAAACACAGCATGGGACTCAGCCTCGGAGAAAATGGAAACCAGCACATCACTGCTGTCCACTTCCTTTTTACCGCAACTCTGCACATGAGCCACCGCTCGCTGTAAAACACGATTAAAAGCCACTGTCTGCGCCGGTTCACCCTTGGCATCTGAGCGATAAATAGGAAGCTCTCCGGAAAAAAAAGACTCCAGACGATTTTTCAGATTCTCTGTTGAGCCACCGCATTCCTGGATTATATAATCTGTCAATTCATCATGCAGCAGGCCGTAGAGCATATGCTCCACTGTGACATACTCATGATGGTAATTTTTTGCTTCACGAATCGCCCTTACCAGGGCTGTTTCCAATGCTTTACTTATCATAATGATACCATTCAGACTTTTTCAATGGAACAACGCAGAGGATACTCACTCTGCCTGGCAAGATCGTGAACCACAGCGACCTTTGTTTCACATATCTCACGGGTATAAACCCCGGCAATACCAACACCTTCCTGATGCACATTGAGCATTATTTTACTGGCCTCTGAAGTATTCTTCCGAAAAACTCTTTCTAAAATAGCAACCACAAATTCCATGGAAGTATAATCGTCGTTGTGCAGTAGAACTTTATACAGGGAAGGCTCTCGAATCTCAGAACGATCCCTGGTTGCCACTGATCCTTTTTTATCACTCATAATTCTTTTCTTTTTACTGTACTAATCATACGGACAAATTTATCTTTTTTCAACTTCCCTGTCGTTTTGCTTTGAGCATTGTCAAAAAGAGCTCCTCCAGGACAAGATCCGGGGGTAAAGGTGAACCTTTAAGACGATATTCAGCTTTCAGGAGCAGGCCAAGCCAATTTTTCAAAACAGTACAGGAAAATTCCTGAGCCTTGCTGAAAGTCATAAAAAGTGCGTAAGGATGACCTTTCAACATATCATTCCACTCTCCACGTTCTTTCAGTGCCGGAAGATACACTTTTTGAAACTGTCCGGCGTTCATACCGGATTGCCATGACGGTTCTGATCCAAGCTGCAGAGATCTGAAAACCAACATTTTCCGCAAATAATTACGCATGGTGGCCAGGATTGCCAAACTGTGCATGCCCTGCTCCAAAAGTCTATGAAGAAGAACGAAAGTACGGGCTGCCTGCTGTTTGCCAAAGGCATCTGTAAGTTCAAACAGTGCATCTTCACGGGTTCTGCCCACCATGGCCTCAAGGTCTTCCACAGTAATGAGATCCCTGTCACCCACGTAAAGTGCCAGCTTTTCAGTCTCCATGGCCACGGCAACGGGATGAAATCCCACTCGCTCAAAAAGAAGTTCCACAGCCCGCGGTGCCATCTTTTTCTGAAACCCGGCCAGACTTTTCATGACCATCTCCCTCAGGACGTCCTTTTGTCCCTTTTGGGCTGCTGCACTGGCTCCGGCAACAACTGAGCAGTCAATAACAACACCTTCCTTTTTAATAAAGGTAAAAAACTGTTTGCGTTTGTCAACAGACTCAGCCGTCAACAGCAGAATATTATTTGGAGGGACACCTTTCTTAAAGGCTTCTACATAGCGGGCAGCAATATCCCCTGTCCCTGCATTTTTTTTCTGCGGCGTGACAGTGGCAAGCAGTTCGTCGGCCCAGGTCAGGTTTCCAGCGGGTCTTGCAAAACCAAAAAGCGTCTGCCACTGGGCAGCGTCTATTTCCGTCAGAGAATCGTCAAGGCTCAAACCGGCAAGTGAAATAAAGGAAAGCAGTTGGCGACGGCAGGCTGTTTCTTTTTTTGCAACGCGTGCCTGTTCCACTTTTGACCAGATGGCGGAAGCCACACTTTTTGAATGAAACAGCCTGGAGTCAGTTACCCGGAAGATCTGCAGGCCGGGTAAAAGGCTGAAATTCATAATCTGTCCGAGCGTCCTGCCACTGTCTTCCGTATCGCCATCAATACCATTCACTCCACCACCGGCCGGCATGCCCAGCAAACTCTTCTGCAAACTATCTGCGGCCTCACGACAGAGATAGCGTTCCCCGAAAAAAAGGAATATTTTGTACTGCTCCCCTTCCCCCTGCTCCATTTTCTTTACAAGGGCAGGTAAGTCTGTTCGTTTAATCAGTGCCATGGTCGATTAATTTCTGATCCATAATTTTATGCAAAATAGCAGGCAGAGAGCCGGGCTGCAAATAATCTTCTCCCAGTCCCTGCTTAAAAATCCGGGAAGATTGTTCTGAAATATCGTCCCAGCTTAACTCCCCATCAGCTTTGGCCACTACCTCAAAAAGAAATTGATTATAAGGATTATTAATTACTGCCTTGCCGGTTCCCACGGTGGCCAAGATATCAACATTGTTATCAAACAGTGTCGCAAGATCGGAATACGCACGAATGCCACCACATGAGCCCAGGCTCAAAAAACGCTGTTTGCTTTTTAAATCATCTGCAGTCACAGCTCCGTTTTCCAAAAGTTTGGTAATGGGTTCCAGCAACTGTTCTGTTCTCCAGTAACTATGGCCACGCTGGGCAAACATTTCATGTCCACCGGTCAGGAACTGTTTTAAAAGCTCCTTCTGCATTTCTTCTCCCTGGAAAACAAAAACAGAATGGGAGATACTCATACCATTGATCTCTTTCACCCAGTCCAAAACCAGAGGATTTCTACGCTGCAACCTGAAAAATGCGAGCCTTGTTTTACTTGGAGTGTCAAGGTAAGAATCCAATAATATTGCTGTGTCTGCCAAAACAGCAACAGAGACGCCAAGATTAAAAGACGTTGAAAGCCTTGGCCTATATCCCTGCTTACTCAAATAACGACAGTTGGAAAGATAGGACTGGCTCCCATCATCATCGTCATGAAAAACAGACAAACTGGACAGCCTGCCATCGGACTTCCATTCCGAAAAAGCGGTTTTTGTATACAGCTGCAGAGGGATGGCCCCATACTCATACATCATCATTTTGATACGAATCTGATCCACCTCGCCCACAAACTCCGAGTAATACTCCAGATAATATTGGAGAATAACGCGCAACTGAGTGGTCAGCACTGTGTTTTGTGTACGAACAGCAGAGAGCATCCTGCCAATCAGATAGGTGCGGGTTTCAGAATCGATAGTTTCCAGCAGTTTCATAAAAGTGGCGGAAAAGAGAATCAGGCTATTTTCATCATGAAAAGCCGATTCTGTAACCAGATCCAGAACCTGCTCCTGCTCCCTGGGATCAACCGGGAAAAAGACAGAAAGCTTTCCACGCTGCGCCAGGCTGATGATAAAATCTGAAACATGATTATTATCCGGGTCAACCTCCAGTAAAAATTGCAAAAGATTTGCATCAAACCCTGCATCAAGACGATCTTTCAGCACAGGTACCAGGATCTCGCGAAAAGAAGAATCGTATAACTCACTGCCCTTGGAGAGCAGGATGTAAATATTGGCGGTGGTTATATCGTGGGCTGCCTGCACCCGCGCTTTGGCAGTGGCTCTACGCAGAGCCGTAATAGCCGTACTTTTTTTCCCGCTGTGCAAAGGTTTATAAAAAGAACTTTTAAATTTTTCCCGAACCTTCCAGTCCAGACGTTTCCAAATCCGTTCCAGAGAGCTCACCGAGCTTGCGCCAAGTGTTCCGACAGAAATTTCCAGTCCCCTTGGATCTGTTATTGAGTGGAGATTATTGATTTTCCAGGTCAGATAATCTGAAACCTCAGCAAAACCTTTTAAAAGCAGTGCCTTGTCTGCTGGAGAAGAGGGAAAGAAAGTCTCTTCCTTTTGCTCCTGATCAACAATAAAATACTGTTTAAGCCAGATAAAAGCAGTGGCTGGATCAAGCTCCTGTTTAAAGAACCCCTGTGCACTCCAGGCATCCGTAAGTGAAAGATTCGGAATCAGGGCTATCATTTCCAATGCATTATCGGCGTTCATGCCTTTAATTTTACAGCACTGTTCTGTTGTCCATTGCTGCCTTTCGCTCATTTTTTCCAATATTTCCATGACGTGTGTAATACTCTCTCTACTCACCCCAGGAAGCTCGAGAAAAGCCTTAAAAGCCCATCCTGCAGACGCAGCCATGGTTTTCACACGATCAACGTAAGCAAGAAGCTCCAGCGCTGTGATCTCGTCAACCAGAGCAAAAGCCGTCATGACACGTCCAGGGGAATAGTCCAGTCCCTCAAGCTTTTCAAGAAATTGCCATGAAATATCAGTATCTGCTCCCTGTAAAATAACAAACTGCTCCAAAAGTAATAGATTATCAAATCTGATTTTTTCTGTAAGCAATCTTTTTATTGCAGTAACAAGTTCGTCAGCAGAAACAGTGTCTAACTGGGAAAAAGCTCGTAGCGCACGTTTATTGGTATAGTTGAGCTCTCGAATCAGCTCCTTGTTTTCTTGAAAAAGATCTTCTTCTTCACCCACAACACTGTTAAAGGCCTCCAAAGTCTCCTCATAGCCGGTATCGGTAATCTTTGCCTGGGCAGAAGAGAGAAATCCCTGTGAGAAGAGAAACTGGAGGAGAAAAACAAAACATGTGATAGTAAAGAGATTGGTTTCGTGTTGCATTTTGATTGCGTAAGACATACAGCCTACTGATCGTTATTGACTTCTTCGGTAAAAGGTTTAAAAGGATGCCTTCTCTCTTGCCTTTGAGGACAAAGGGAGAAAGGCACTTTAAGCAATAATCATTTTGAGAAAAATTTCAAAGCATTTAACAGAATTATTCAGTGAAAACCCGCAACTCTCAATTTATACCAGCTCTCTGCCTGGTCATGGCTATGCTGCTCTGGGCAAGTTCTTTTATTGCCCTCAAGTTGGCCTTTATCGATTACCATCCCATGGTGGTGATTGCCGGTAGAATGGTGGTTGCCTCACTTGCCTTTCTTTTTCTGCTGCCCCGTTTTCGGAATATCCGTATTCGAAGACAGGACTGGAAACTACTTGGATTCATGGCACTCTGTGAACCCTGTTTATACTTCATTTTTGAAGCACTTGCCCTGAAAAACACCTCAGCTTC
>JAOZQU010000315.1:1949-3333 GCA_029932055.1 Desulfocapsa sp. | reverse complement strand
GAAATGGAATGGGTATTTTAACATTGGCCGCTGATGAGCGGGTAAAGAATGTCAGATTTACGGAAGACAGCATAAGTGTTGATCTCATGGATGGCAGGACAATCAGCGTACCCCTGATTTGGTACCCAAGATTGTATCATGCCACTGGTGAGCAACTCGCTGACTGGCAAATCAGTGGTGGTGGATATGGAATTCATTGGCCTGAGATAGATGAGGATTTGAGCACGGAAGGACTTTTGCGTGGGGCACCTGCACCAAGTCAACAGCAGCTTGAGGTTGCCTGAGAGAACGTGCTGAATCCGAGTCTTTCCTTACGGCAGCGGTTCGCCTGGGCTTGGGTTATGACTCTGAGTGCCGGGTGCTTTGTCGCGAAACGCAGGGTCAGAAACGCAGGGTCACAGAAACGCAGGAAACGCAGGGTCAGGTCTTGAAAAGTTAGTTTTTCACCTTTAAAGTTTTGCTTATGGTTGTATAATGAAGGCTCAATTCATCTGCTATTTCTTTCAAGGTATAGCCAAATCGAAGATGCGCAATTTTGATAAGTTTATTACGAGCTGCCTTATCCTCTCTTTCCGGTTTTGCAAAAAGACTATCCAATGTGGGTCTACCCGGAACTCCCTTAATCTTCGGAATTTTACCGATCTCATTTGCTTCACTGAGTCGGCTCTGAATATCAGTTACAAACTCTTTCCCGCCAAAGACGATCTGACCGACAAGTTTTTTTCAGGGACTCTCCCCTGGTTTTACCATACTATCTGCTACAAATGTTCTGTACATCTTGCGAGCCTCATTTCTGTCCTGTGCAAATTGACCAAGAATCCAGTCAACTGACAAAAATTCTGGCACCTTAACAGAATAGGCAGTTGCACAATAACTACTCCAATTCCATTCCCCGGGATCCCTCACCATTACAGCACGCACTGGATCCAGGACAACATATCTGCAAAGTTCAAGCAAATGTTCATTTTTTTCAACAAGTATTTACTTGTATCGTCCCTGAAATACATGACCGACACGATTATGCAAATGATTGAACCTCTGTGTGTATACGCCATTGAGTTGACGTATCCCAAGAGAAAGATTTGGGTCGGTTGTTTCGATTAGCAGGTGATAGTGGTTATCCATCAGGCAATACCCATGGCACAGCCAATTGTACTTAACGATAACACTTTCCAAAACTTTTAGAAAAGCCTGCCTGTCAGCATCATCAAGGAAAATATTATTCCTGGCATTTCCACGGGAAGTGAGATGATATACTGCACCAGGATATTGTATTCTTAAGGGTCTTGCCATAATATGAGCGTAGCACAAAAAAAAACTTACAATTCAAGACCTGACCCCGTCTTTGCAAGACCTGACCCCGTCTTTTCGACCCCGTCTTTTA
>JAOZQU010000315.1:0-1939 GCA_029932055.1 Desulfocapsa sp. | reverse complement strand
ATTCAAGACCTGACCCCGTCTTTGTGCAATTCAAGACCTGACCCCGTCTTTGTGACCCCGTCTTTTCATGCAATTTATCTGTATTGCCATGTTTATGCGACGATAAATACAACAGTCCATTGTATTGTTTTCATGGTCTGTATTGTGTCCCCTGGCAGTTTTCATAACCAAACAATCGGAAACCGTGGTATATTCCCTATTGTTCAGATGATATCCAAGCCTTATATACTGTTCAGCAGGCAAGAGAGTGGTTCAATCAACATCCGGATTTCAATAGATTTTTTCTATCCTACCGTAGGCAAAATTGGCCAAAGGGGCTAATACGGGTATGTGGAAAGGAGCACAGACAGCCTTTTACAAAGATGATACAAAGAAGGATAAGCCATGAAAAAGATAATCTTCATAATTTTTTTGATATTTAGCCTTGGTGCAGGTCTGCCCCCTGCACAAATACTTGCTGCCTCTGAAGCCGTGAGCAAAACAACCGGGGAAAATGCTGAACTAACTTGGCAGAAAGCGCTGAAAACCCAGGTTTCATTGGCACATGCCAAGCTGTCACTGATTCAGGCTCATGCGGATCTGCAGTTGGAGAAAGATAAGGCTGTAATACTGCATTCACTTGACGATACCCGTACCAACCTTGATGAAGCTTTACGCTCTGCTGATCAGGTGACACGGGCCCGTATTATAGAGTTGAAGTTACAGGTCGACCTGGCCAAAAAATTTCTCAAGGAAAAGGGCTGGGAGGCTGAAGTTGAGTTGAATGCACTTGCGAATGAAAGTGAGTCTGTTTTAAATGCTGCTCTAGTACAGGTTCAGGTCAGGGAGGCAGCTCTTAGAGATGAAGCGTCCACCCGATATGCTCTGATTCAGGCCAAGGCTGCAGCTTTAAATGCCTTGATTGCTTTTGAAATTGATAAATCGTCAGAAAAGACTCAACAGGCTTTACAGGATGTCGAGAGCTATCTGCAGCAGGCAAAGGAGAGTGCATGTGAGGCAACGACGGAGCAGGTTGTTCAACTGCAGGACTTAGTTCAGGCTGCACAAAAGGCCGTTTGTGAAGACGCTGAAAAAGCAAAATTCAGTATAAACACTTTGGTGATGTTCACAGAGAGGAGCATACAGTCCTATGAAAAGACAATCCAGGAAAGTGAAGAAGCCAAGCTCTTACAGAAACGCTATGGACAACTGGAAGCAAAGGTTGCTCTGCTGAAAGCCAATCAGGCAGCAAATGTCGATGCTACCGGCAAGAAAGTTGTAGCCTATCTGAATGAATCCAAGGCTTGGTATAACAGCCTGAAATCAAAGGCTTCACTCCGTTTGAACAAGGAGCTGACAGAAATGTCTACACGCATCGATGAGGCGAAGCAGGCTGTAAAGCGAAAAGACAAAGAAACACGCGCCAGGTTAGCCGAATTATTGGAACGGGCCGCAGCAATGCTCAAGGATGAAGAACCTGATAAATAGTTTTTTAGTACCTTATAAATTCTTTTCGTGTTTTTTCGAAAAGAATTTGGTGAAGGTACTTATGCCGGCTTACCGTTCATTACCGGTGTTAGATTAAATTGTGGCAAGGAATAAATATCTTTGGCACCATTTTGCAAGCATCAGGCCGAAAATTTTTCGGTCTGAAAGAAGAGCAGTATCCATTTAACTTCCTGGGAGGGAAAGTATGAACTGTTTGAAAGTTACGATGTTTTTGCTGGCAATGCTAATGTTTGCCATGCCTGTACAGGCTGTCACTTCAAAGTGTGAGGAGTGTCACGCAAAATTAACACCGGGCATTGTGGAAGATTTTAACAGAGGTGTGATGTCAAAAGAACTTACTTGTAAAGTTTGTCATGGTGAAGGCCATATGAGCGCAGACGATGTGGATAAGGCTACATTACCCACCATATCCACCTGCCAGGAATGCCATGAAGATCAGGCAGGTCAATAT
>JAOZQU010000314.1 GCA_029932055.1 Desulfocapsa sp. | reverse complement strand
GTTTATTTTAGTACCTTATAAATTCTTTTCGTGTTTTTTTGAAAAGAATTTGGTGTTGTACCCTCTTGTGGGCATAGCCGTTAAGCTAAGCGTTAGTTATTAGTCGTTAACAATTGATTATTTGTGCCGTTATTTCAACAAATTGCAAAATGAATACGTTTATTAATAATCAATGATCAATTGATAACGGTTAATTATTAATATTTTGAATTCGTCATTTTGTGCCATCACTTCATTTAGTTAAAAACAATTTACAGACAAGGCAAATTTTTTAGCCTGACGGCTACCCCTTTGTGGGTTGTTAGGAAACTTCAGCTTTTAATCCAATTTAAAATGTATAGGAACCTGTACCACCATGGCCACAGGTCTACCGTTTTTCATGCCGGGAAGAAAACGCCAGGTTTTTACTGTTTTCAGTGCTGAGTTGTCAAGCATTTGGTGGCCGCTGCTTTTGTGGATTGTTACCTCACCGACAGCTCCATTCTTTAAAACCATAATTGACAGAACAACAGAACCCTGCCAGTTCCGTTTGCGGGCAAGGGTAGGGTACGCAGGTTTTGGATTCTTGTAATACAGGGGCGTGGCTTTGGATGTGACCTTTGCGGCTGCAGCAACCTGGGGTGTTTTTTTGTCTTGTGACAATTGCGTATGTTTGGTGCCTGTTGGGCCGGCCGGGGACGGCTTTACTGCCGGTTCGATTTGTCTGACTTGTTTTTTTGACCGCTGTTTAATAGTGGTTGGAATAACTGTTTTCGGTTTTTTCTGTACTGGTTCTATAGTTTCTTCAGGCACAGGACTTTCTTCCTGTTCGATATCTTCTTTAATATCCTTTTGTTCATCCTTGGGCATATCTGGTGCTATGTTACTTACAGATGTGCTGGCAAGTTTAATTCGAATTGAAGTGTTTCCAGTTAGCTGGGGTGCAAGAGGATTTTCATCGATAAACGGAACTAGAATAACCAGGAGATGGATGACAAGGGCAGAGCAGAAAGCAAGCAGCGGTCTCTGCACAATCATTCCGAACTTGCCTGCAGTGAAATATTGTTAAGACCATGTTTTTGAAGCTCATCAAGTACGAGATAAAGTTGCTGGTAAGGAAGTGTTTCTTCTGCAAAAATAAGAACTTGAGGAGGTTCTGGGGCATCGTTGGCAAGGGCTAGCTGTTTTCCAAGTTCCTGCAAGGGAATAGCTTGCTCACCCAAAAAGATATCTGGCTCTGATTGCCCTGCTTGAATGGAGAGTGAAAGCGGAGTTTCTGTACTTATCTCTGCCTCGGAGGATTCGGGAAGATTAAGCTCCATACCTCGATGGACAGCCATGGAAAGCATGGCATAGATGAAAAACACGAGTAGCAGAAAAACAATGTCAATGAGCGGCAACATCTCGATACGGGCAGGTTTATTCGCTCTGTGATTGATTTTCATGGCTGTGATTATTTTGTCTGCGATTTATTGAAAACGACTTCCAGGCTGGTGGCATATTTCTCCATCGCATGGATGGCCCTGCTGATACGGCTATTAAAATAGTTATAGGGGATTACCGCAATGATTGCGATGCCAAGTCCTGTGGCAGTCGTGATAAGTGCCTGAGCAATACCGCTAGTGACCAGTTTAGGATCCGCAATGCCGCTTGTCCCAAGTATTTTGAAAGAGCCTATAATACCAAGCACCGTCCCAAAAATGCCCAATAATGGAGTTACGGTAATCATAGTGTCCAGAACCGGCATGTAACGATTCATGCGTTGCACCGTATGGTCTGCCTCTGCCTCCATGGCGATGCCCATATCATAATCTCTGTGCACGATACCTGTAACCAGTAGTTGGACGATATGATCCTGACAATCAGCAGTTTTTTGGCGAATCAGATTCCAGTTACCGTTTTCAGCAAGGGTCAGTATTTCATCCATCAGTGCTCGATTACGGTTTTTTTCAATGGAAATCCAGAACAGTATTCGTTCGATAATGACAGTGAGGACAGCAAGAGAACACAACAGCAGGGGCCACATAACCGGGCCGCCCTGTTGTACAATTTCAAAGAGTCTCATAAGATTGTTCCTGAATTCAGTTCAGGATAAATAAGGTCGGCCATGATTGCAAGTGTCTCGGTAAAGGTGAAGGGGTGAAGGTGGATAGACATTCATGTCATTAGTAAATTCTGGCAAGATCCAGACTGCGCTGCAGTCGTTCCATGAAAAAGGAGATTATTTTCGGATAGTAGGCCAGGCCTTTGAAAAATTCTTCATTTTGATACTGAATCATAGGACATTCAACAGAAAAACCCATGTTTTTAAGAACAGTACACCAACTATTTCTTTTGCCCATGAGATCCTCTTCGGCATGCATCCCTGCCACGTACATCATGGGGATTATTTTTACTTTTTTATATTGGCTGGTTAGATCCCGACGTCTGATAGCGGTCATCACCGCCTCATGATCCGGCACGCCTTCGATGGATGCGGCCAACACATTGGGGTAAAGGTCGGTCACCAGTTTTTCGATGCCAAGATAGACAATGTTTACCGGGTCTGAGCATAGTGGTGTGCCATGGAGAGCCAGGATATTGAGGCCTTCATTCGCTGCCAGAAATTCTGATTCAACCTCGGCAATGGTTGCTTTTACAAAATTCCAGCGGTGGAGCAGGGTTTCACTCAAAAAAACACGCAGGCCAGGGAAATATTCACAGGTCTCAGCCATCTGCTGATATTCAGTTCCCGGGAAGATGTGCAGGGGTTGAACCACTGCCTTGCGAAATCCGGCAGCCTCCACTTGTGCCAGTGTTTCCTGGAGGCTGGGCAGGTTTTTTTTTCTGCAGATAATTTTTGAGCTGTAGGCCCAGAATGTTTCATGCTCAGGAAACTGTTGTTCCAATTTTTGCTGAAAAATTTCAAGAGGAGCCTGTGCACGGCTACTGGTACCAAAAGCGGAAATAACAATGGCAGGTTTTTTTTTGAGTTTTGGTACCCGCATTTTGCGGCCGATGTATCCGTGTTGGTGCATAAGACTGCTCTGTCAAGATTGGTTAGATTGACTGTGAAATGATAATGTAGCTTCTTTGGTAACAAAAACTACTGATTATCTCAATTCTTAATTTCTTATGATCCGTCAAAGATTACTATTTGCAGCGTAAATCAGCATATAATTCATGCCTTGGCTGAGGTAACTCTTTACAGATGCGTATTTCTCAAAATCATGTCGTTAAATCGAAATTTGCCTTTCTGCAAAAATTTTCATATCATCAAATAAGTGATAGCCAGCTGTATCATCCTCAGAACTCGAATAAATGAACAGTTTGAGATTTTTTAAGTAATTTACCATGTTTTTAATGTGTTATGCAAAGCAAAGCCAC
>JAOZQU010000010.1:5989-36606 GCA_029932055.1 Desulfocapsa sp. | reverse complement strand
GAAATACTTGTTACCTATAATGGTAAATCTTTCGACATCCCCTTTCTCGAACGCTGGTTCCGTATGAAACTCACCCACGCCCACATTGACCTGCGCTATATTCTGGCAAAACTGGGATTTAAAGGAGGATTGAAGGGGTGTGAAAAACAGCTGGGGATAAACCGCGGTGTACTCGATGGCGTGAACGGATACTTTGCCGTACTTCTCTGGCAGGATTACATAAACAACAATAATGAAAAAGCTCTGGAAACACTTCTTGCCTATAACATCGAAGATACTGTGAACCTGGAACGTCTCCTGATTGAAGCATATAACAGGAACGTTCTTGCCACTCCATTTGCAAAAGACTTACTCCTGGCACTGCCTGAGGCACCACTTATCCCCTACCAATCAGATTTTAGCACCGTAAAACGAATCAAAAACAAATTGCTTTAAAGAACAATCTCTGTCCCCTCAGCTGCAAAAAACACCTCGGTATCGCCATATTTTCCAGGTTCACAATATTTTTTCTTCAGTTCATCAATTTGGGCATCGGTACGATCAGGATCATGATGAAACAGAGCAAGCTTTTTCACCCCTGCCCGGTTAGCTGCAGCGATTGCATGCTCAAAAGTAGAGTGCCCCCAGTTGATCTTGGTCTTATATTCCTCTTCAGTATACTGGGAATCATGAACCAGCAGATCAGCCCCTTTAAAAAACTCTTCAATGGCTCTATTTTGTTCTTCGGCAACCGCCTCACCCTCAAGAGCCATGGCCTCGTCATATTCGGGATGGTCGGGATCAGTTATAAAAAGGTTTCGATAAGGCTCATGATCATAACAGGTGCAGAACACCTTACCATTGTGTTCAAAACGATATCCCAGGGCAGTGATGGGATGGTTTATAATTTTGGTTGTCAAAAGTAAACCATCACCAAGATCCTGATCCGGCTCTTCACGTAAACGTTTGTATTCGATATCTGAGGCCAGTTCGCCCACATTAATCGGGAAATATCGATATTTCATCTGACCACCCACAACATCTTTCAACGGATCATCTTCATAACTCACAGGCCCGTGCACGGCCATTTTAGTTCCAGGAATATAGATTGGAGTAAAATAAGGAAAACCCATGATGTGATCCCAGTGAGTATGGGACAGATACAGTCCTATCTGTAATGGTCCATTGGATAGATCATTTTTCACCAGAGCATTGCCTAGTTCCCTGATCCCTGAACCGGCATCAATAACGATAATTTCTTTTCTGCCATCAACCCGTAATTCTATACAGGCACCATTGCCACCATATTTCATGGTATGAGAACCGGGACAGGGAATGGATCCTCTGACACCCCAAAATTGTATTTTCATGATCGAATTTTCTCTTATGTTTGCTAACTATTCAAGTGCCTACCCAAAAGTCCAATTAACCTCCAGATGTAACTGTTTAGCAATGCCTCAGTTTCGTTCGTTTTGGTTTTGACGCTATTGCAAGCTATGCGACGGAGCCAAAACGGACGGAAATGGGGTGCTGCTGAGTAGTTACTATATTTGAAGGAAAACCTGTGCTTTTTGAATCTCCTCTTCTACACTTTCAGCAATCTCGCCGAACATCTCCCATGTCAACCCAGTGAGTTCAAGCATTTTTTCAGCTTCTTCCTCTGCCGGGAAAGGGTCGCCTGCATATCCAAAATCAAGAATGTTGGCATACATATTTGCCAGCCCCACGTAAGCAGCCAGAATCCTATGCTCTTCCGGTGCTGCCTCCACATCATGATGAAAGCAGATAGCGTTGCTCATGGCCTCATTCAGTTTCCATTTTTCAGCAATCAGGCGGCCGACTTCCTGATGATCGATTCCCAGCACTTCACGCTCCACCGCAATAAGTGGCTGGTACTCCTGCTGTGCCTGTAACAAAACAGCAATGTACTCATCACCAAATGGGATCTTCCCGAGATCATGAAGCAGGCCGGCCACAAAATATTCTTCACATTCCAACACCGGAACACCATTGGCCTTGGCCAGCAATTTGGCACAAACTCCAGTGCCGATGGAATGAGCCCAGAATTTTTTTGTTGGAAGGGCCTTTGATTTTTTCGCGCCTGAAACAGAGCGTATGATAGCCGTACTAAGCGCCATATTTTTAACAGTATTCATGCCAAGCATGGTAATGGCACGGGTAAGCGAGGTCACATTATTCATAAGAGAATAATATGCTGAATTAATCAATTTCAACACCTGACCGGTGAGAACCGGATCCAGCGAAATAACCTTATTTAACTCGTTTGGTGACGGGTCCGTACGACTGCAGATCTCCATAACCTTGCCAACTGTAGTGGAGAGACTGGGCATTCGTTTTATAAATCTGTTTATAGCCTTTCTAATGGCGTCCTTATCTGTTTCCATTACACGCTTTTCTATAAAATTATTGTAAATTCAATATGTTCAACAAATAACAAACCTTCTTTATCATTTATTGTATAGCAAGCTGAAAGGGAGGTCAAGGAAAGAGACAAAAGCTCTAACACCGGTGATGAACAGTAAGCCGGCATAAGTACCTTCACCAATTTATTAAAAAGACACGAAAAAAATTTTGGTGTACTAACCCGGTTCAACCGGACAGAGTAAGTTCACTGGATTAGTGCCTTAGCAGATTATTTTCTTTGAAAAAAAACAGGTACGCGTAGACTCCGAGAAAACAATCTGTAAGGCACTAAAAAGACAAATTCCAATTATCCTGTTGCTGAAAAAGATAGTGATATGGTAGGCAATGACTATGGAACGTTTTTCTCGAACACGCTGCTTTTTAGGCGAAAAAAAATTCAACCTTCTACAGCAGGCCATGATCACCATTGTAGGAATTGGAGCAGTGGGTGGATATGCAGCAGAAGGTCTGGCCAGGGCAGGAATAGGTCGGTTACGGCTGGTTGATTTTGACACCATACAACCATCAAATATCAACAGACAGATCCTGGCGCTGGAAAATAATATCGGAAAGGCAAAAGTTGAGGTCGCACAAGAAAGAATTCAGCTGATTAACCCGCAATGCCGGGTGGAAGCTCTACAGATTTTTGCTGCAGATGAAACACTGGATGATATTCTGTCCCCGCCACCGGATATCCTGATAGATGCCATTGACTCACTCAATCCCAAAATACAGCTTCTGACAGGAGCATACCACCGTAACATTCCCACATTTTCATCCATGGGAGCAGCTCTGCGCACAGATCCAGCCAAAATTAAAACAGGCGACATCATGACGTCCAATCACTGTCCGCTTGCCAAACACGTTCGCAACCGATTACGCAGACAGGGAATAGAAGGTGGAATACACTGCATCTATTCCACAGAACGGGTTGAATTTTCTTATCAGGGACCTGAAAAAACAGAACAACCGGCATCACCCTATGAGGACAGGGGAAGAAAACGGAACGTACTTGGCTCACTGCCTACTATCACAGGGATTTTTGGCCTGATACTTGCCAATGAGGTTATTCTTCGGCTGACAAACGACGCATGATCAGCAACCATTCTTGACTAAAAAATCATGCACCATTTCTTCCATGATATCGACTTGTTCTCTGCCTGTCTCATGGGTAATAATCCAGGAACAACGCTGATAGGCACGGTAAAGATCAGCTGAGACTTTAATTTTCAGATCTACAAGCTCACCATGGACAACATATTCCCGGATTGTTTCATGACCATCATTCTGCTCGCCATCATGCATGCCTACAATCCTTTCCGGTGAAAGGCAACTGCCTCATCATAGGTCATGGTGGAGCCGCCAAAAATATCTAAAGCACTGCCCACTGTGGCGTGCAGACGATTTCCACCAAGATCTCGAATCAGTTCCAAATCTTTAATATCCTTAACGCCTCCGGCATAGGTCGTAGGAATCGGACTCCAATCTGCAAGTTTTTTTACCAGTTCTTTCTCTATTCCGTTGCACTGCCCTTCCACATCTGCCGCGTGAATAAGAAATTCGTCACAGTGTGCTGCGAATTCAGCCATAACCTTGGCGCTGATAATAACATTCGTGAATTTCTGCCAGCGATCTGTGACTATATAATAGTCGTCACCCTTTTTCCGGCAGCTAAGGTCAAGAACCAGATGTTCCTTACCCACTGCCTGTACTAGTTTTTGCAGACGTTGATGATCAATCTTCCCACCACTAAAGACATAGGACGTAACAATAACGTGTGATGCGCCCTTATCCAGCCACTCTTTTCCGTTTTCAGCAGTAATCCCGCCACCAATCTGCATACCTCCAGGCCAGGCGGCAAGCGCCTCAGTTGCAGCCTCATCATTGCCCGGCCCGAGTTTGATGATGTGGCCACCGGTGAGATTGTCGTGTTGATACAGTTTAGCAAACCAGGATGAAGGATGCTCAGCTGTAAAGTTCGTCTGCAGACTATCGGGATCATCATCTTTTAAAGTCGAACCAACAATCTGTTTTACTTTACCGTTGTGAAGATCTATACAGGGTCTGAATTGCATGAGGGCGCGGTATGGGGTTTGAGGTTTGCGGAAAAACGAAAAAAGGCGGGTATTTCCAATTGGAAATACCCGCCTTACGTCTATAGCAGAAGAGTTTTGACTCTCTATGCTTATTATGCCTTTTTAATCAGCATAGTTGCGGGGTCAAGGCTCAGGGACTTGCCAGCATCCACAGCACAGGCTGCAGAACATTTCAGGGTCTTAAGTTTAAGACCATTGTCTTCGGGTGAAATCAGCAGAACAGTGTCAAAGGCTCCATCAACTTCATGGCAGGGAGCCGGAACACCATTGACGCTGACTCTCTCATCATCGCGATGACTGACAGCAGAAAACCAGATCATTTTCAGAGCGTTCTTTTCCATAAAACCTTTTAACTCATCGATGGCAGCAGCACTGTTGGCATCAGTAAAATCAAAGCCATCAACAACCAGACAGTCAGCTTTAAAGATTCCCTGTTGTGCCAAATCTTCCATACGTTCTTCGAGCTTGGCAGCATCAAAGCTGTTTTCTTTAAAGGTCATGATCATGCGATTTTTCATGACATCCTCAACCACCTGCTGGAAATTCTCAATCTTCTTTTCCTGATTCATCAGGCCCAGAATATCGTCGTACCAGGTTCTGGTTTTATCCACACCTTCACCAATGGCCACATGCAGTACCTTGTTGTCACGAAGCATGGAATCCATGGCAATCTGTACCAGAATAGCAGTTTTACCGAGACCAGCCCGAGCCATGATCAGGCCGACCCGACGACCATCAGCAACATCTTCTTTTTCAAGGCCAAGGGCCCGTAATGGATTGTTTGATACCAGGTCTTCTTTTCCCATGGTAGTACCTCTTTTATATAGTCATTTGCGGCAGCCTTTCAGGCCGACCTTGACAGACAGTAACACTGCCCGAAACAAAAATCATTGTATTCTTTACTAAGAAAAAAACTCTACTTCTCTTTTTTCTCATCCTGATATTTCTTCACCAGCTCTTCACTGACACTCTTAGGAACCGGCTTAAAGCTTGAAAATTCCATTGTGAATTCTGCCTTGCCCTGAGTAAGAGATCGCAGTGTGGTTGAATAACCAAACATTTCAGAAAGGGGAACCTCAGCATCTACTACGGTGTAGTTTCCTTCCTCAGTGGTTCCGATAATCATACCACGACGCTGGTTAATACTACCCATAACCGAACCCTGAAACTCGGAAGGCCCTTCAACAGCCACCTTCATAATCGGTTCCATAATCGCTGGTTTTGCCTTCATATATCCTTCTTTGAAAGCGCCAACTGCAGCCAGCTGGAAGGCAACATCAGAGGAATCGACAGCATGAAATGCACCATCATTAATGACACAACGTACTCCTGTAACAGGTGAACCACAAAGAGTCCCTTTCAGCAGACTCTTTGTGAAACCTTTATCACACGACGAGATAAACTCACGCGGAATAGAACCACCCACGATTTTATCTTCAAATTCGTACTCACCTTCTTCCAGGGGCTCCATGTAACCGGCAACACGACCAAACTGTCCGGAACCACCAGTCTGTTTTTTATGAGTGTAATTAAACTCTGCGCGGGTAGAAATAGTCTCACGGTAAGCAACCTGAGGAGCACCAACTTGAACCTCGGCACTATATTCACGCTTCATGCGCTCGATATATACTTCAAGATGCAACTCGCCCATACCGGAGATAATGGTCTCACCGGTTTCATGGTCAACGAAAGTCTTAAAGGTAGGATCTTCTTTAGTAAAACGATTGAGGGCCTTGGACATATTTATCTGAGCTTTGTTGTCCGCTGGAAGAACAGCGAGCGAAATAACAGGCTCAGGAATATGCATGGAACTCATGGAACAGGTGAGTTTACCATCGGTAAATGTATCACCGGAGGCACAATCCACACCAAACAGAGCCACGATATCTCCGGCACCGCAGGAATCGATCTCTTCCATCTCATCGGAATGCATTCGAACCAGACGACCGACCTTCACTTTCTTTCCGGTACGGGTATTATAAACAGTAGCGCCCTTGTTCAATGTTCCCTGATAGGTACGAACATAGGTAAGCTGACCATAACGACCATCTTCCAGTTTAAAGGCCAGCATAATAAGAGGATCTTCGTCATCATTGCTAACCGGAAATTCCTCTTCATCTTTTTCCAGATCAAGACCGAGATTCTCAACATCTGTGGGACAGGGCAAATAATATTCAACAGCATCAAGAAGCGGCTGAACAGCCTTGTTTTTATAGGCTGAACCAATAAATACCGGAGAGAAGTCAAGAGCCAGAGTTCCAGCACGGACAGCCTCTTTCACCATCTCTGTGCTGATTTCAGTCTCTTCCAGCATTGCTTCCATCAGCTCATCAGAGAACATGGAAACTGCATCCAGCAGCTCTTCACGTTTCTCATCAGCCGCATCCTGCAGATCAGCGGGAATCTCTTCCTCACGAATAGTTTCACCATTGTCGCCATCAAAATACATGGCCTTCATGGTGACCAGATCAATCACACCTTCGAGCTCACTTTCAAGCCCGATTGGAAGCTGCAGCATATGCGCATTCAATCCAAGTTTATCCTGCAGCTGTCCGGTTACCCGCTCGGGGTTGGCACCGGTACGATCGCATTTATTAATAAAAGAGATACGAGGGACATTGTAACGATCCATCTGTCTGTTTACAGTGATAGACTGAGACTGAACGCCACCGACAGAACAGAGGATAAGCACAGCGCCATCAAGTACACGAAGAGCCCGTTCCACTTCCACAGTAAAATCAACATGGCCGGGAGTATCGATAATATTGATATTATTCCCTTTCCAGGTACAATAGGTAGCTGCTGACTGGATTGTAATCCCACGTTCTCTCTCAAGTTCCATGGAATCCATCTTTGCACCGACACCGTCTTTGCCACGAACATCATGGATGGCATGGATCCTGTCGGTATAAAACAGGATGCGCTCGGTCAAGGTTGTTTTCCCTGAATCAATATGGGCACTGATCCCAATATTCCGCACATTACTTAAATCTACACTCATGTCTGCTACCCTCTACCAGATTCTTCCTACCGGTATAATCCGGCCTAAGCACGCGGTTGCGAGCTCAAAATGAAATAAAAAAATAAGGAGTCACAGCACACTGCAACCCCTTACTCAACAGTTATAACAAAAAAACAAAATGAAATGAAATGAAATGAAATGAAATGAAATGACCTGTATAGCACATGATTTGTCAAAAAATCAGGTAATTGGACATTTCATACAAAAATCCTGCAAAATTCAAGGCAAGAAAACCACGTATATTACCCTATTTAATCCTTCAGGGGAAGGCTTTTTTTCTATTCTTCCTTATCATCCTATTTAAGCGCCTCTTTGGCCAAGGCTTCTTGACTTTTCTACACTTTGTCTCATAATCTGAATTGAGGTACTGACAAGACACTAACCATCCTTGGAGAAGATACTTCCATGCCAGACATCATGACCATCTGCAATTACTGTGGCTGCGGCTGCGGTGTTTACCTTCGGGTAGAGCAAAATCGTGTCGTGGGTTCCTACCCAAGTAAAAACCACCCCATCAGTCGTGGTAACCTCTGTTCCAAGGGCTGGCACCTTCACGAATTCATCCACTCAGCAGAACGGCTCACAGAACCTTTATTGAGAAAAGATGGAGAACTCCGGCCCGTAAGCTGGGATGAAGCTCTGGATTACACAGCTTCCGCACTTACAGAGACAAAAGAAAAATTCGGTACGAATGCAATTGGAGTACTGGCCTCTGCCAAATGCACCAATGAAGAAAATTATCTGCTGCAGAAACTAACACGCATCGGGCTTGGCACCAACAATATCGACCACTGCGCCCGGCTCTGACACTCATCCACTGTGGTAGGTCTTGCCACAAGTTTTGGATCCGGTGCCATGACAAACTCCATAGCAGAGCTTGAAGGTGCAGACGTGCTTCTTGTCACCGGCTCCAACACCACTGAAACCCATCCTCAAATTGGGAGAAATATTATAACAGCCGTGGATCATGGAGCAAAACTCATTGTCATTGACCCACGCAAAACCGACATTGCCAAAGAAGCCCATATCCACCTGGCCCTGCGACCCGGAACAGACATTGCTCTCATCAATGCAATGATGCGCATCATCCTTGATGAAAACCTTGCCGATGACCTGTTCATCTCCATGCGCACTGAAAACTTCATTGCCCTGCGCGACTATCTCCACCGGCTTGATCTGGATGAACTCGCGACCATCACTGGAATTAATCGTACCACCATCCACGAAGCGGCCTGCCTCTATGCCAGAAGCTCCAAATCCGTGATCTGTTACTGTCTCGGAGTCACTCAGCACACCTGTGGTACAGACAATGTTCAAGCAGTGGCAAATCTTGCCATGCTCACCGGTAATGTTGAGAAGAAACACAGTGGCGTTGACCCGTTACGTGGCCAGAACAATGTCCAGGGAGCCTGTGACATGGCAGCACTTCCTGCAGTTCTGTCCGGCTATCAAAATCTTGCAGATATTGACGTACGGAACCGCTTTCTTGCTGTGTGGGGAAGAGAAGTCCCGAAAGCTCCGGGACTAAGCCTTACCGAAATGACTCACGCAGGAATAAATGGCACCATCAAAGCCATGTTTATCATGGGTGAAAATCCGGTTCTCAGCGATCCCCATTTAAACCGTGTGGAAAACACATTGAAGCATTTACCTTTCCTGGCTGTCTCTGATATTTTTCTCACAGAAACGGCCAAACTTGCCCATGTGGTTTTCCCTGCTGCCTCCTTTGCTGAAAAAAGCGGCACAGTCACCAATTCAGAGAGACGGGTCCAACTGTGCCATCAGGCAATTCCTCCCATCCGTAATTGTAAGCCGGACAGTGAGATCATCATGCAACTTGGCAGAAGATTGAATTGTCCGGGCATGGATTTTGATACAGAAGCTGAAATCATGGAAGAAATCAGCCTTCTTACTCCAATATATGGCGGCATGCATTATGATCGTCTGGCAAAAAACTGGGGGCTGCAGTGGCCCTGCTGGAATCGCGACCATCCGGGCACAAAATTCCTGCACAAATACTACTTTGCCAGAGGAAAAGGTTGTTTTACCATTACTGAACACCAGGAACCTTACGAAAACCCGGAAAAGAAATACCCGTTTACCTTAGTTACCGGCCGAGGCTCCTACCATCATTATCACACTGCGACCATGACCAGAAAATCCAGACGATTGCTGCGTGAATACCCGGAAGCACTCCTGGAAATCAACAAAGAGGACAGCGACAAACTCAATCTGAGAGATGGAGAGACTGTGGAACTGGCATCAAGACGTGGAACAGTGCACATTAAAACAAAAATCACAGATCGTGTTCAGCCCGGCACTGTTTTCTCCTCTTTCCATTTTTTTGAAGTACCCATCAACCTGCTCACCCTTGATGCCATGGATCCAAAATCAAAATGCCCGGAATTAAAGATCTGTTCCGTTAATCTACGGAAGGTGAAACATGATTGACTTAAAAGAGCTGATCCTCAGTAAAGACAATCTTATTCCACTGCTACGCAAGCTAAAAAAAGATGCCAGGCTGATTGCTCCCATAAAAAATGAATATGGCGACACACTGTTCAGTGAAATAGACGACATTGACGCCATGAAAATAGATCTCCACAATCAGCCCCAGGCATCACTTAAACCTTTTTTCCTGCCCCAGCAGGAAACCCTTGCCGGGTATACAGTCAACAATGGCGAATATAGTTTTACGCCCCCTGACAAGGCACAGGACACCATCTTCTTTGGAGTACGATCCTGTGACCTCACGGCCCTGCTCTACATGGATCTCATCTTCTCAAAACCATCAAAAGATGCCACCTACTATGACCGCCGCAATCATTCCCTGATCATCACACTCGGATGCAACCAGCCTTTTGCAAACTGTTTCTGTGAAGCCACAGGCAGCGGCCCCTATCTTGAATATGGATATGGTCTGCAGTTTATTGATCTTGGGGACCGGTACTTTGTCTCTGCAGGACGGGGAAAAGGTGCCGACCTGTTAAAAAAATGGGCTTACTTTTTCCGTGAGGTAAATG
The DNA here is from genome assembly GCA_029932055.1 of Desulfocapsa sp. Taxonomy (GTDB): domain Bacteria; phylum Desulfobacterota; class Desulfobulbia; order Desulfobulbales; family Desulfocapsaceae; genus Desulfocapsa. Next base: position 26,062 of record JAOZQU010000010.1, on the reverse strand, counting down.
AAGAAGACCAGAAGAAACGCTACCAGCTCTTTCTTGAAGCACGGGGGCAATTCACCAGAAATATCCAAGTGGCTCATGCCTGCCAAAAACTGCAGGAAGAGGCAGTGCCAGAAGAGATATGGGAGACACTTTCCCGGCGTTGCTACGATTGCGGGGGTTGCGCATATGTCTGCCCGACCTGCACCTGTTATTCAATTGATGACATGGCGCAGGGCACAAATCATGGCATCAGGGTACGAAGTTGGGATGCCTGTACCAGCAGTGGCTTCACCAGAATGGCAGGTGGTCACAATCCCACTGATCGCAGCCGGTACGCACTGAAACGACGTTTTCTGCACAAACTGAAACACGATTATGCACACCACGGAAAACCCTCCTGCACCGGCTGCGGTCGCTGTGTGGACATCTGTTTCGGCGGGGTCGACATTACAACATTCATTGATTTGCTTACCACACAAAAAACCACATGAATAACAACTTTATTCCATCCCCGGCAAAAATCTGCGAAATTATCCACGAAAATGAACAGATATCCACCTTTCGCCTGAAACTGATAAACACGAGTATTCCTTTTTCCTTTCTGCCCGGCCAGTTTCTCATGCTCTCTGTTCCCCATTGCGGTGAAGCAGCTATTTCCATTTCATCTTCTCCCACCGCACTGCCGATCATCGACCTCTCCATCCGGAAAGCCGGTACACTCACGAATGCCATGCACATGATGAAAGCAGGCAATCAGGTGGGAATCCGCGGCCCCTATGGCAATCCTTTTCCCATGAAAAATTTTGTTAACCGGGACCTCCTCTTTGTGGCCGGCGGCATTGGTCTTGCCCCCTTAAAAAGCGTAATTGATTACTGTCTCTTTCACAGCAACTCTGTGCATGATGCTGCGCAGAGCATCACCCTTCTCTATGGAAGCAGAAGCCCGTCGGATATTGCCTTTCAAAGTGTGACCAGCAATTGGCAGGAACAGGGAGTGAACTGCAGACTCACAGTGGACGAGGCAGACACTGACTGGCAGGGAAATGTGGGGTTGGTAACCGATTTACTGCCACGCCATAACGTAACAGACAACACAACAGCTCTGGTCTGCGGGCCGCCTGTCATGATCCGATTTATCATTGCGCAATTATCAGCCATGGGATGTCAAGATGAGGCAATCTTCACCACCCTTGAGCGCCACATGAAATGTGGTGTGGGCACCTGCGGTCACTGCCATCTTGACGGAAAGATGGTCTGTATGGATGGCCCGGTTTTCAGCCTGAGCCAATTAAAAACAATGGATGTAATGGAGCTTGCTCAATGAATGAAAACCAGGCAACCTGTACTGTCACCTTTCTTCCGGCAAACAAAAGCATTGCTGTGACAATCGGCACAAGTGTAATCAAAGCTGCCAGAAAATCGGGCCTTCATATCAATGCATCCTGTGGGGGTGCCGGTGTTTGCGGCAAATGCAGGGTGATCCTGGAACAGGGTGCACTGGTGGGTGGCAGAAGTGAAAAACTCTCAGAAAAAGATTTCTCCAGAGGCTATCGTCAGGCCTGTATTGCCACGGTAAATCAAGACGTTATTCTTCGCATTCCGGAGGAATCAGGGAGGCAAAAAGGAGGACTGGCCACTGACATTCCACTCAGACATCGTGCCCGCATGCATGTTTTCAACATCGAGGATCTCAAAAAAGAGGGAATTTTCTATCCACCCGTGGAAAAGCTGTGCCTGCAACTCTCAAGTCCTGATATCCACGACAATCGGGCAGACCTGGGTCGGCTGATTCAGGGGCTTGCCGACCAGCACAACAAGCATAGATTAGTTACCGGACTCGCAGTAATGCGAAAAATCAGACGTACATTACGGGAAAAAGATTTTCTGGTCACCGTAACCCTTGAACAGCCGGTGAATGACAAATCAAAAAGCCACCTGCTCAACATCCAGCCTGGAAGATGGGATCAGCGAAACTTTGGTCTTGCCATTGATATCGGCACTACCACCATCCATGGTGTATTACTTGATCTTCACAGTGGACAAATTCTGGCCAAAAACTCCTGCTACAACCCTCAGATGAGCTATGGAGAAGATGTCATTGCGAGAATAATTTATGCCGAAAAGCCCAAAGGGCTAGGCCTGATGCAGGAACTGGTGGTGGATGCCATAAATAAAATCATCACAACCATGCTCAAACAGGCAGCCTTACCGGAAGGAAGCAAACAAAGTATCATCAGCAGGGATGAGATAAATTCCATCACCATTGCCGGTAACACCACCATGACTCACCTACTCCTGCAACTGGAACCTGACAATATCCGACGTTCTCCCTATATTCCAGTCTCCACCTTTGTTCCTCCTCTGCACGCCACAGACCTGGATTTGGAACTTCCCGAGCACTGTATGGCACTCCTCTTTCCTGCAATTTCCAGTTACGTGGGTGGTGATATTGTTGCAGGAGTTATGGGTTCGGGTATGTACCGCACTGAGCTTCTCACCCTGTTTATTGATGTTGGAACCAATGCGGAAATTGTCATTGGCAACCGGGAATGGCTTGCCTGTGCTGCCTGCTCAGCAGGTCCTGCCTTTGAAGGAGGAGGAATCACCCATGGCATGCGAGCGGTTGATGGGGCCATCAGCGACTTCAGCCTTAATCCTGAAACCCTGGAACCGATGAATGTCACCCAGGGCAATAAAGCGCCCCTTGGTATCTGCGGATCAGGCCTGCTTATCATTGTGGCCACCCTGTTTGAACATGGAGTACTCAACCAGAGTGGCAAATTCAACAACCTTGACACGCCCCGCATCCGTGAAGGCCGCAATGGCTTTGAGTATGTGCTGGCCTGGGAAAATGAGTGTGCAGCTGATCACGACGTTGTTTTAAACGAAGTAGATATTGACAACTTTATCCGGGCAAAAGGTGCAATTTTCGCAGGCGTTGCCACCCTTCTTGAACAGGTCGGTCTTCAGGTGAGCGACCTGGAACAGATTATTCTGGCTGGTGGTTTTGGTTCCTATATTGATCTAGATAGTGCCATGACCGTAGGACTTCTTCCGGAAGTAGATCCGGACAAAATTCTCTATGTGGGAAATGGTTCTCTTATGGGCGCCTGGATGAGTGAACTTTCCAATCATATCCGTAAGGATGTAGTGAGAGTTGTTCGTAAAATGACCAGTTTTGAACTTTCTGAAATCCCGGCTTTTAAGGATCACTACATGGCTTCCACCTTTCTTCCCCATACTGATCTCAGCCTCTTTCCCCTGGCTGTGAAGCGCAGAAACCAGCCCGACAAACAAAGCTGACACCCATCAATTCCAAGGACATTTGCATATGCCACAACACAATCAAAAGTATCCGATCTCCCTCACCGAAGTTTTAAGGGCAAAAAAAATTGTCTATGATTATCTGATTCCTACTCAGCTGACACGATATAGCGAGCTGTGCAGTCTGTTGGATGCAGAAATCTACATTAAACACGAAAACCATAATCCAACGGGCACATTCAAAGTACGTGGTGGAATAAATGTCATGCATCACCTTGATCAGGCAGGTGTTCAGGGTGTTATTACCTTTTCAACCGGCAACCATGGACTCTCGGTGGCAACAACAGCATCCTGGTTCGGGATTGATGCCACAATCGTGGTTCCGGAAAAGAACAATCCTGCAAAAAACAGAAAAATTCAAGCAACCGGTGCGCAGCTCATAGAAGCTGGAACAACATTTGAAGAAGCGTCAAAGGTTGTTGAAGAGATAGTCGATGAAAAGAATTTGTACTATGTACATCCTGCCAATGAGCCTCACCTGATTAACGGCGTTGGCACGGAATTTCTTGAAATAATAGAAAAGCTACCGGATCTTGATGCTGTCATTGTTCCCATTGGTGCAGGAAGCGAAGCTGCCGCGGCCGTCACGGTTTTAAAAGCCATTAATCCAGGCATAGCAATTTATGCGGTTCAGGCTGAAAGTTCTAACGCTGCTTATTTATCATGGAAATCAGGAAAAATACAATCTGCTCCAAACTCGACTTTTGCAGGTGGTTTTGCAACAGGAACAGGCTATGAAATGCCGTTCTCAATTTACAAAGATTCTTTAGAGGATTTTGTTATTTTATCTGAAGCAGAAATATATGAAGGGATTGCATTGGCAGGCTATTACACCCAAAATTATGTTGAAGGTGCCGGCGCTTCCACTCTCATGGCTGCCATTAAGTTACAGGAAAAATTGAAAGGGAAAAAAGTTGCATTGCAATTCAGCGGCTGCAACGCATCACCTGAAGAAATACAGAGGGCCTATGCTCTTTCAGCTTTTCGAGAAGGGTATATAAAATAATCCTCAACAAATGTCAAAAATATGACGAAAAGAAAGACAGGAGGGAAGCAATAGAGCCACGACACAGAAAAACAACATGTTTTCAAGACAATAGACACATGGCGTAAAATTTGCTTCCCGTAAGAAAACAGGAGACAACTTATGCTTGAATATCAGGTACAAAAAGGCGACACCATAGCGGCAGTTACCAGGCAATTCAATACAAACTGGGCAACACTGCGCAAAAACAATCCGGAAGCCATCGGCCGCTCAGCAAAAAATGGCAACTGGTTCTTGAAAGAAGGTGCCACAGTAAATCTGAAAAACTCTTTTCAGAAATCACTGCAAAAAGCCAAACAGCAGCAACAATCAGAGCTGGCAAGTTCTCATCCAATCTCTATTCCCAGGACACAAAACAAGATCATGTTCATGAATGAACCACCCCCTGCCAGTCCTCCTCCACAACAGGAACAAAAAGTGGATCAGAGACAAATAGTAACACACACTCTCCAGGCAGGGGAAACCTTGTGGGAGTTGGCTGTGAAAAAATATCACGTCCATGTGAAAGACATCATGGCCGAAAACGGAATAAGTGACCCCAGATCACTGCAGATCGGGCAGAAGATTACAATCAGACTCCCGGAAGCCACAGGAGAGGAGCCCGTTGTGGCCAGTTGGTACGGGAAAGATTTTCACGGAAGACCCATGGCCAATGGTGACATCTATGATATGCACGCCGCCACCATCGCCCACAAAGAGATTCCTCTGGGCACAAAGGTAGAGTTGAAAAACACGCACACCGGAGAAATGGTTCGAGCCGTGGTCACAGACCGGGGACCATACGTGGAAGGCAGAGATGTGGATCTCTCATATAGCCTTGCCCAAAAACTTTCCCTTGTGGAACAGGGAGTCGGAAGCCTGGTTATGAGAATCTTGTAATCTGGTCAGTCACTGCAAATACCCCACAAGGGCATAGCCGTCAAGCTAAGCGTTAGTCATTAGTCGTTAACAATTGATTATTAATTATTTGTTCCGTTATTTCAGCAAATTGCAAAATGAATACTTTTATTAATAATCAATAATCAATTGATAACAGGTAATTGTTAACGCTTGGGTTAAAGTTTTTTCATCATTATTTCATCACCTTAGGGACGAACAGTAAACAATGAAGACTTATCGCTAACATACTAATCAGGAAAGACCATATTCCTGTTCATCAACATATTGAACACCTTCCATGATCAACCCCATGAACCCGCCAAAAGGATCCACGCTCTCCAGTCCTGATGGAATCCCCTTGGTGTAGGTGAAATGACCACTCTTCTTACTCAACAGAGCAAAAAGAGCTGCCTTGTCAGTAAGCTCTTTATATCGCACCTGCACAAACTCCCCTTCATTAAAAAGAACTGTGGCCTTGGCATCATCGAGGATCAATTCGATAATGCCTGTCTTCTGGCTGGAGTTAATCAGCTGAAAAAGCTCAACGATACCGATCTCCTCAAGTTCTCCCGACATACCTGATGTGATGTTACCCGAGCGCAGAGCCATGGCCTGAGCTCGATCCACCAGCATCTTCAGGAGAAAAATTTGCAGCACAGGATATTTTTTCAAGACATGCTTGAAATTCTTAATACTCAAAAGTGCGGCTTCTGTTTCATGAAGCGAATGAATGGAACAGGAGACAGGATCCCCGGAAAGCAGACTCATCTCTCCAAAAATTTCTCCTTTTCCCATTTCCGCAAGCCGTTGCCCATCATGTCCGATAACGCCAACTTTTCCTGAAAGGAGAATAAAAAGATGGGTTCCGGGATCTCCCTCTTTCAAAAGAACCTTATCTTTTGAGTATTTTTTAAAATCCAAAAGTTCGGTCAAATCGAGCAAAGCATCGTTATCAAGTGATTCGAAAAGCTGAAAATTCCGGAGTTTGCTATAAAATACATCCAGATGCTGTTTTCTCCTGCGTTCTTCCGTCTCGGAGAGAAGCTTCATCTGGATGGTGGAAAATCCTTTCTTCTTTTTGTATTCAAAGCGGATCAGCCCCTTGCAGCCCCCACAGTCAAACTTGGCCTTTTGAGCATTGAGTTGAGCAAAACGTTCAAAGCTCTGTTTCTTCGCCGTTATCGCAATGAGTTTTTCCACCAGTACCAGACAGACCGGCTTTGCTTCCGGAAGAATCGCACAGAGATCCTCAACCCTCAGTTCTTCACCAACATTATAGATAGGACAAAATCGTTCTTCAGTAACAACGAAAATGGCATCATTAAATTTTTTCTGCTGTTGCACAGTGCCTCCGGTTTGACAATTTACACAAAACAGGAATTATTCCTTCTTTTTCATCCATGGACATATTGTTTCTTTACCATAATCCTTCCATATCGGGTCTTCGTACTGGTCATGACACCTGACACAGAGCCCAACACGGAGAATACTCTGCAGTTCCTCTTTATTAAAGGGACGTAAATCCAGACGGGAACCATGCTGCAGAGCCTCACCTTCAATATTGACAAAAGCATCAAAAGGCACTGTTTGCCCGTCAAGGGTATCCACTCCCTGATCAAGGCCAGTGAATGACCATTTACCATTCTCGTCCACCGAAACAGTTCCCTCCCCCAACCCCACAGTTTTAGTGGACTGGTGGCAGTCAGCACAGCTTCTCCCCTTTGCCTGAGTGGTATGAGGGTTAATAGCTGCCATGGTAAAGCGATTAAAGCCACCTTCGACATTTCCATCTTTATCGATCAGGGTCACGATATCCTGACAACCGGGAGTCACGATAACCACCTCATCTTTCCACACCGCAAGCATGGGTTTTTCATAGCGGATATACGATCTGCCTTCTTCCCACATTCCTGCAGTCTCTTCAAGGCTCAGCTTATCCAGATGTTTTTGTGTTGCATCACGTTTTGCGTGACAGCCATAGCATTGCGGAACCCATGTGGAGTGACAGGCCTCGCAGGTTACCCGTTTATGCCCTTTAAAATTGCAGACGCCTTTTTTTGGTACAGCCAGGGGATAGACTTTGTCATTTACTCGTCCTGTCATCTGAAACTTCCCATCTTTACGGAAAATATTGGAAACAGGCTCACCCTTGCGGGTAATTCCGAGATTTTCCGAGTGGCACATTTCACAGGAAATCTCGAGTTGCTCTTCGTAATGGGAATAACTGGTGCCATCACCCATAATTTCGTTGCGGGTATGACAGTCAATACAAGCCATTTCTTTCTGATGATGAATGTCTTCTGCAATCTCCAGATAAAACCGCTGCCCCGGCAACTGTTTTGAGCTCATCCCACCGTGTTCATAGGGAGTGCCGTAGCCCTCAGACTCAAAAACACCTGTATAGGAAATACCGATGCGGCCGGAACGATTATGACAACGAATGCAGTTATCCTCGTCCACTTTTTTGATAATCAGCGGATGTATTTTCTCCTCTTTGGCCTTCTGTTCATCATCAAACCCTGCCACTCCCTGCCGTTCCTGACCTTCCGGCAAAAGATAATGACAGGCTGAGCAACCACCGCCTTTTTCATTAAAAAAATCAGGTGCCCCTGGAAGATCATTCTTCTGCTTCCAAAGATGGCAGGTGGCACAAAGCTTACGAAAATAATCGAGTGCAAGGGACGTCTCGCCACTGTCAATCAGTTGCTTTACCGTAAGATCAGTATTCTGCGAATCAGTCTCCCCCCAATAAAAAAGCAGAGTGCCGATGATTCCACGGTTTGTGGCCATAAGGGAATTCATTACTTTTTTTACATCTGTGGGATGACAACCCTCAATGCCACAGGTTTTCTCCACAACCCGTAAATCACCAGGATTGATAACCATCCCCTCATGCGCCTGCTCTTTAGCAATGGCCAGAGCATCGCCCAAATGACAGGCAGCACAACCAATTACTCGCGGATCATGAGCCGGATCAAGCTTTTCTTTTTTATGACAGGAAAGACACATATCAATGCGGCCACTGGTGGTGATGTGCACCTGATCCGGACGATCAGTCAGCAGTTCCCGACCAATCAAAATAATGACGACAATGAGGAGTAGAAGCAGAAACATCTGTTTTCTGATCGTCCAGCTTTCACTGCCTTTTTTATTTTTTCTGCTCATTTATCAATCGTGAAAATTCTGCACATTAGGAACTCTTCGTCCATAACCAAAGGCCTTGCTGGTAACTCTCAGGCCCATGGGTGCCTGCTTACGCTTATACTCGTTGAGACGTACCCGACGCAGAATATCTTTCACCAGTTCTTTTTCAAATCCACGATCTGTAATTGCTTTTAGCCCAAGGTGCTCTTCAAGATGCAGTTCCAGAATTTGATCAAGAATTTCATAATCCGGTAAATCATCCTGGTCACACTGATCCGGTTTTAATTCAGCTGTGGGTGCTTTGGTGATTGTGCGAAGGGGGATGATTTCCTTTTCTTTATTGATAAAACGGGACAGATCATAAACCAACTGCTTGGGAACATCTGAAATAACAGCCAGTCCACCATTCATATCGCCATATAACGTGCAATAGCCCACTGCCATCTCACTTTTATTACCGGTGGACAGCAGGAGATGACCAAACTTGTTGGACAGAGCCATGAGCAGATTCCCGCGGATACGTGCCTGAAGGTTTTGTTCCGTGAGATCAGAAGGACTGGAGGGTGAAGCAGCAAACAGAGGCCGAAGGGCGTCCTGAAACGAGGCAAAAAGATCGCTGATGGGAATTACTTCAAATCCGCAGCCAAGATTCCCGGCCAAAGCTTTTGCATCTTCCATGGAATCATCAGAACTGTACGGAGATGGCAGAGCCACACCAAAAACATTCCCGGCACCCAGTGCTTTTACTGCAAGAGCTGCAGTAAGGGCGGAATCGATGCCACCGGAAAGACCGAGCACAACAGAACGGAATCCACATTTCCCGACATAATCACGAATCCCCATAACAAGAGCATCATGCACTGCCGCCAGACCATCTTCTTCTACGGGTTCATGAAGAGATCCGCTCCAGTTTTCACTGTCAACAATAAGCAGATCTTCAGCAAAACCGAATGACTTTGCCTTGATCTCTCCTTCCTGATTCATGAGCATACTGCGCCCGTCAAAAAGAAGAGAATCCTGGCCCCCCACCTGATTCACATAAAGCAAAGGAACATGATGGCGCACACAAATTGTTTGAAATAAACGGTGCCGCACAGACTCTTTGTCCCGCTGAAAGGGAGAGGCAGAGATATTGATAAGGCAATCGACATCTTCAGCAGCGGCAAAAAGTGCCTCCACCGGATCAAAACCATACTCACCAATCTCTGAATGCCAGATATCTTCACAAACAGTGACCCCGAAACGCAATCCCTTACACTCTATCACGCCGGGGGTAATTCCTGGCTCAAACCAACGTTTTTCATCAAAAACATCATAGGTGGGCAGTAACTGTTTCCGCACCCGATGTATGATGGAAGCATTGCGTATCAGAAAGGCACTGTTATACAACTTCTTGCCGCTGCTTTTGGGGCTCCGTTGTTCAATGCAGCCAATCAGAACATCAATATTCGGCAATTCACTACAGAGCTGTAATAACGCCTGATCATGACCGTCAAGAAAAGCAGGCCGTTCCAGCAAGTCATGAGGGGGGTAACCTGACAAAGCAAGTTCCGGGAAGACCACAAGGCCACAATCTTTTTCCACAGCTTCATGACAGGCATCAAGGATTTTCCTGCTGTTATAGGAAAAATCACCAATCACCGGGTTTATCTGAACCAAAGCAATTTTCATATATTTTTAAAAAATCAAATATTTACAAAAAATTCATAGACTATACACTCTTTTTACCACATTACGCCTTGTAGTCCAAGTCCGACAAAGGCTACAAGAGAATGGAGGAGACAAATATTGTCTTGGATGCATGTAGAAATCCTGAAAAAAAAGCTAAATCCTGTAACATACTCATATGATACAGTGGGAAAATAGCAGTTATGGCACGATATCAACGAATTAGACATGTTTTCCTTTCATTCTTCAGCAAATATTGATAAAATGCAGTGCAAAATATTTCAGACTATGAATTAATCTCTCTTTAGCAAAGGTAATATTTGTCATGGTTCCAGATAGTCAAAACAATTTCTCTTCCAAATTTCAACTGTTGCAGCAGAACATTATTGCCTCGCTGAGCAGTGCCCCAGGGGACTCCGCGACACAGTGCCAACATTTACAACCCCATTTAAACGAAAACAAAAATGAAGCCTGTAAAATTATCTTGCACACCCTTGTCCAACTGAACTATCCTGAGGACAATGCATGTGAACACTGGGAGGCGATCGTCAAACATGCGAAAAAGCTACAAACCAACCTTGGTCGTAAAGTTGGCTTGACAACTGCAGCCTGTGATTATTTCAGTAGTATCCTGCCACGTCTAAATAATCCTAAACTCATCGAATTTGCCAGGTGGGAAAAAACTCTAAAATCTGCCCATCATGATTTCCTGACTGGTTTATTGAGCCGAGGTGCCTTCCAACATTTCTACGAACAGGAAATTTCAAGAGCCAGACGACACAAACACAACACCACCCTGATTTTTTTTGACCTCGACAAATTTAAAAATATCAATGATGAACATGGCCATCTTGCCGGAGATGAGGTGCTCAAGCAGGTAGGCAAAATGCTTCTGAACTCCAAAAGAAAGGAAGATGTTGCCTGTCGCTTTGGCGGCGATGAATTTGTTCTTCTTCTACCGGAAACCAATAAATACATGGGGCTGCTGGCAGGCAAAAAACTGCATGATAAGATCAACAACTTGATTGTCCATCACAAAGGTGAAGATATCCAGGTCACCTGCAGTGGAGGCCTGGCAACTTTCCCGCTGGACAGTGAGAAGAGTCAGGAATTGATGGAATGTGCAGATCGAGCTCTCTACCAGGCCAAAAGCAGTGGAAAACATAGTTTCGTCCTGTTTTCTGAAGAAAAAAGAACCTTTACCAGAATCGCATTCGAACGAACAATCAACATACGTTCTCTGGGAATCCAGAAGCACGACAAAGATAGCAAATCAAAAAATATCAGTGAGGGTGGGGTTCTCATCTCATGTGACAAAAAATATGATATTGGTATACGGCTGAGCCTGAACATTTCTTTTGAAGGGGGAACTGCCCTGACATTAACCGGTTCCGTAGTGCGGGTGGAAGAGATTGATACAGACCATTATGATATCGGTCTCAGTTTTCTTAAGCTCGATACTGATTCCACATCTCTTTCTACTTCCACGGAAGTTATTGCCGATTATATTCTTCAGCAACTTGCCAGCTAGGAGCTTGTCTTTCAACCATATACGGGATTCTTAGTGAGTGATCAAAAAACAAAGCAACCGCAAAACAAAGAAACAGCACAACTCACTGAACTGCTTTCACTCATCCATTTGGCTTTAAAAAATATTCAACTCTATCCAGCGGGCCATAATCTGGTAAAAAACAGACTGGCACTTGCCCACCAGTTACTGAGCAAAATTTTGCTTGCCAAACAGACCCTGCTGTTTGGCATTGCCAGAGATATCATCACCTTTGAAGAACAGCCTCTGGGAAAAGATTCACCGGCCAGCTCTTTTTTGGCAAAAATTCTCAGTCGCCATGAAATTGCTTCCCTGAAATTTTCCTACGGTGTCAGTCAGCACTCTCTCTTTTTGTTTTTAAAAACTGTGGGCATCCTGCCCGAACAAAAACGATCCGGAAAAAATCTGCAACAAAATATTTCCTCCCTGAATATCCCTCATATCGACATAGAAATAATCGATTACAACTATTTTGATCGTCAAGATATTACAGACTCAGGTGCAAACAATGGTGGCACAGCCCCTTTGAGCTGGCTGACGTTCACCCAAAAGCTAACCAGTGGCATTCTGGGACATTCCGGCATCCACAACAAAACAGACGGCAAGAACTTCGATGTAACTGCGCCGGAAACACTGGCTGCAGCCATCAACAGTCACGCCCCAAAACATCCGGAAATCATCCAGCAATTTTCCAGCCTCCTTGATCAGATGCTGCAACAGTCTCAAGAAAAAAATCGTTCGCCATCCTCCTTTGGAGGAAAGGAATTGAGCCGAATATTGACATCCCTCAATCCTGAACTCCGCGATCAATTTCTCACCACAACCCTGGAACGATGTGACCAGAATATGAACCACGGTAATCCGGAAGAAATACTTGGGAAATTTTCCGACTCCGTTGTTCTGGACATGGTGCAACAGGTAAACAAAAAAAATGTCCGCATTTCTCCTGCCCTGCTCACTCTTGTCGAGAAGCTCTCCAGAATGCGATTCAGCCCGGACCCTGCGACATCATCTTCCATTGCAAGACAGAGCAAACTCAGCAACCTTCTGGATCCGGAAAAATATAATCAACAAGTTGAAAAAGAATACCATAATACCCTCCGGAAACTCGCAAGTTCTCCAGCCCCATCACATCCTTCACCTTCCGGGTTCCCTCTGGAAGAATATCTTGCAACCCTGGAAGAAGATCATTTAAACAGACAGATTATTCACGCTACACTTATCTTCATGGATCAATCCGACGAAGAGACAGAGTACACAAGGCTTGCACACAAACTCATGGAAATCAGTTTGTTACTCCCTGATGCCGGAGCCTATGACCTCTTACAGGAAACTTTCAAAGTCTTGAAAAAACAGGCTGCAGAAAAAAAACCTGCTGTTCTCAGGAAAATTGCAAGCCAATGTGTCGAACAACTGACAGCTCCAGATTTTCTCGATTATATTTATTCAATGCTGCCCGAGGCCTCTGCAACAGAGCAACAGGAGGCCATTGCTTTTCTTGAACTTCTCTGCCCTGATATCCTCGGAAAACTCATTAAAATATTCTGTATGAAACCCAATATTCCTGAAAATGATCTACTTGTAGGGATATTCAGGACATTCAGGCTGGAAACGCTGACCAGAACATTCACAATCCTTCCAAAAACCACAAATATAAACGTAAAAAGATTGCTGATTCTTGTTCAATATCTTGGCATACAGGGAACTGTTCGTCTTCTACATCCATTACTGGATAATAATGATACAGACATTCGCATGCAGGTTCTGGGCCTCCTCCTTCCCACACACGACGAAGAGGCGACGGCGACCCTGATATCCATGCTGGAATCAGAAAATGAATATATAGTTGACTCAGCAATTGAGCTCTGCAACACTCACCATCCTCCTGCTGCTGTTCCTCATCTTCTTAAGCTCCTTGAATATCAGTTTTTCAAAGCAGCAGCCTTTGAAAGAAACCGAAAACTCTTTCTCGTGCTGGGACATGTTGGTGACAAAAGAGCATTAGCAAGCCTTGAGAAAATTGCTTTCACAAAATGGCCTTTGCAGCGGCAAAAAATTATTCAGATGAAACGAATACTCTTCTACTCTTTGAAAGGCTATCACCCTGAAGACCGCTTACACCTGATACGAAGAGGGATGAAGATAAACGATGAAGAGATCCATAAAATATGCAATTCTCTTCTTCCAATACAGGAAAGGGCCACAACAAAAAGATGAATCAGCACACGCCCAAACAGAGAGACAACATCCAGCAACAGATGCTTAAGACTCTCAATCTGCTCAGAATAATTATCAGCAATACTCGTCTTTATTCCATTGAACACCCCAAGACCAGAGAAATGATTGGCAAAGCCTTTGCCAGTATCAACAAAACACTGAAAGTAACCAATGACTTGTCCATCCTCATTATTGATAATGATTTAATCCTTAACAATAAAGCCATCCGCGCCGAGGAAGCTGAGTACTTTTCCCTTTTCATCACGGTTCTCAAGAAAAAGAACATCAGCCATATTTCGTTTAAAAGAGGAATCACTCCCAGGGAACTCACCCGGTTTCTCACCGACCTTGCCTCCCCACAGACTAAAACGGTATACAGTGGTCCCGGCATCAGCTGCGGCAAACTGAAACTAAAAGAAGCCCCCCGGGATAACCTGTTACAATCTGATCCGATCCATTCAATAAAAACTCAAGGCCCCCCAAGTGAAAGTCAGCTGGCTCTTGTTGCAAAGCTGAAATCCATGTCCACCAGACAATTGCTCCTGGCCCAGGAGCTCTACTTCTCCATTAGAAAAGAACAGGGCTTTGACCTGCGGGGAGTGCAGGAAAGCATGTCCTCTTTTGTCAGCCTTTTTTCTCAAAACCTGAATCCCCTGTCCATACTGACCAACCTGAAATCCAGTGATGAATACACCTTTACCCATGTCATCAACGTCTGCATACTGACATTGGCTCAAGCAGAATCGTTAGGGTTCAGCGGCCAACATCTTTACGACATTGGTATCACTGCCACGCTATACGATATCGGCAAGACCTTCATTCCTGAAGATATTTTAAACAAACCCGGAAAATTGGACAAAGAAGAACAGAAGATAATTCAGAATCATGCAATGAAAGGGGCCGGCTATTTACTCAGCCTCGACGATGCACCTAAACTCGCAGCCCTTGCAGCCCTTGAACATCACATCCGTTTCGACGGCGGTGGCTACCCAAACATTGGCAAGACCTGGCAAACAAACATTGTAAGCCAGATGATTGCGATATCTGACACATTTGACGCCATGCGATGCTCGAGGCCTTATTGTCGAGCAAGCTCAGAAAAAATAATCTGCGACATGCTGGCTAGAGAAAAAGGGAAAAATTTTAACCCATTGCTCGTGGATAATTTTTTCTCTGTTCTTTCACGGAAACAGAAGCAGCCAGTCTGACTGACTGACTACTGTTTTTTTCCTTTTTTCTTGGATCGCTGATACTTGTTTACGGCTCTATTATGATCTCGCAGGTTTGTTGAAAACTGATGGCTGCCATCATTTTTTGAAACAAAATAGAGGAACTTACTTTCTGCGGGGTGAAAAACTGCCTCCAAAGCGTCTTTTCCAGGATTGGCGATGGGCCCTGCAGGCAATCGCTTCAAAGTATATGTGTTATAGGGAGAAGGGGTGCGGAGATCCTTACGTGTCAGCCTGCCTGAAAAATTTTCAATACCATACATTACCGTGGGATCAGACTGGAGGCGCATTTTTTTCTTCAGACGATTAATAAAAACACCTGCAATAACCGGACGTTCTTCCGCCTTAGCAGTTTCTTTTTCCACCATGGAGGCCAGGGTAAGGACTTCATAGGGAGAGAGATTGAGCGGACTTTTCGTCTGGATACTATCCCAGACAGCAAAAAAATGGCGCACCTGCATGCGAAGAAGATCAGCCGTTGTCTGTCCTTTCCGTGTCAAATAATAAGTATCGGGATAGAGATATCCTTCCAGATTTTTCCGTGATTCAAGCCCCATTTTTCTCAAAAAATCAGGATCTTTTGCCAGTTGAACAAATTCTTCAGGATCACACCAGCCACCGGCGGCAAAGGTCTCTGCAATATCAGAAATCGTCAACCCTTCCCTGATAGTAACCGCATGTTGCACAGGCTTTGCTGTTGCGAGTTCTGCCAGAAGTTTTGAAGGTGTCTGACCACGGTGGAGGGCAAACTCACCAGCCTGTAATTTTGCAGCAAGCCCCAGATAACGGGCCAGCACAAGAAAACGCACATCATCACGAACCAAACCATCACTTGCCAGAATCCGGTTGATTTCTTTTACAGTAGAGCCTTTGGGAACCACCACAGCAACTGTTTCATTCCTGTTTCCTTCTGCCGCCTGCACGGCAAACTGCACGACCCACCCGGCAAGACATAAGCTTCCGACAAAAAGAAAAAGGATCACCATAAGGATGATCCTTTTTCCAGTAAAAAGCCTACTGGCCGGCTGTTCTTCGTTAACCACTATCTTTTGATTCAATTTCTAAAATTCATTCTTTCTTACTTCTTCGCGTTCTTTCCATTATTAAAGGCAATCTCAACCACTTCATCCATATCCTTAACCGGATAAAACTTCATGATCTTACGAATCTCAGGCGGGATTTCCACCAGATCCTTTTCATTCTGAGCCGGGATAATCACCCTGGTAAGATCGGCACGAACAGCAGCCAATGCTTTTTCCTTTAAGCCACCAATGGGAAGAACACGTCCGCGAAGGGTTACTTCACCTGTCATGGCCAGTTTCTTTGCCACTGTTTTTCCACTAATGGCAGAATAGATGGCTGTGGCCATGGTAATACCGGCTGAAGGGCCGTCCTTAGGAATCGCGCCAGCAGGAACATGGACATGGATCTCGTGCTTGTCAAAATAATCTTCTTCAACGCCGAGATCCTCACAACGACTTCGGCAATAGGTCAATGCGGCCTGCACCGACTCTTTCATCACATCGCCAAGCTGTCCGGTAAGGGTCAACTTGCCTTTTCCGGACATGATATTCACTTCAATCTGCAGGATCTCACCACCCACTTCAGTCCAGGCAAGACCTGTAACCAAACCTGGTTGATGCAGCGTCTCAAGCTCTGATTCGGGAATAGACTTGGGCGGCCCAAGATAACGATCCAGAGTGTTACGAGAAATAGAGTATGGCCCCTTTCCACCTTCAGCAATCTTTCTTGCCACCTTGCGACAAATTTTACCAATTTCCCGCTCAAGGTTTCGTAAACCAGCCTCATGGGTATAATGACTGATAATATATTGAAGCGTTTCATCCACCAGACGCAGATGCCTGGCTTTGATACCATTTTCCTTGATCTGGCGAGGCAGCAAATATTTACGGGCAATAACTACTTTCTCTTCCTGAGTATAGCCGGATAGAGTAATCAGTTCCATCCTGTCAAGAAGTGGCCCCGGGATAGTATCGCTTCTATTGGCAGTGGTAATAAACATAACCTTGGACAAATCAAAAGGCATGTTCATATAATGATCGGAAAACTCAAAATTCTGTTCCGGATCAAGCACTTCAAGAAGTGCAGAGGAAGGATCTCCCCGATAATCCGAACCGATCTTATCAATTTCATCCATCATAAAAATAGGATTATTTGAATTAACCGTCTTCAATCCCTGCAAAATACGACCAGGCATGGCTCCAATATATGTACGACGATGTCCACGAATCTCCGCCTCATCACGCATCCCCCCAAGGGAAAGACGATAAAACTTTCGCCCCATGGCCCTTGCAATGGATTGCCCAAGTGAAGTTTTACCAACACCCGGAGGGCCTACAAAACAAAGAATTGGTCCTTTCGTATCTGGGTTAAGTTTGCGTACTGCCAGATATTCAAGGATTCGCTCTTTGATCTTATCAAGCCCGTAATGATCATCATCTAGTACCTTTTTTGCAGCTTTCAAATCAAGTTGGTCCTTGGTTCCCTTTTTCCAGGGTACATCAAGAATCCAATCAATATAGGTGCGGATGATCGTTGCTTCAGAAGAATCAGGGTGCATCATCTCCATGCGGCTGACCTGCTTTTTAGCCTCTTTACGCACGGATTTCGGCATTTTTGTTTTTTTAAGCTTGGTCAACAGCTCGTCAATTTCCTGGCCCCGCTCATCACTATCACCAAGTTCTTTTTGCAGAGCATGCAGCTGTTCGCGAAGATAATACTCGCGTTGAGATTTGCTCATCTCTTCCTTGGCATCAGACTGAATCTTGGCCTGTACAGTTGAGACTTCAAGCTCCTTGGTAAGTAACTGATTGACAAGTTTCAAGCGTTTGATCGGATTGATCTCTTCAAGAATGGACTGAGATTCGGTAATCTTCAGACGCAAGTTGGAGCCGACAAGATCAGCCAGACGCCCGGGATCCTCAATATTATTGATGATCATCATCAAGTCAGCTGAGAGAATGCCACGCAAAGACATAATTTTTTCAGTCTGTTCACGCACAGTACGCATCAAAGCTTCAGTGGATACCGAAGTTTCCTTTACTTCATCCTCAGTAAGGGTTTTAATCCTGACCAGATTATAAGGATCCGTCTGCACATACTTTTTCACCTTTGCTTTGGAAACCGCCTGAACAAGAACCTTCAACCTGCCGTCAGGAAGTTTCAAGGTTCTCATTACCATGCATACCATGCCGACCTTATAAAGATCTTCCGGCCCGGGATTATCCTGGGTTGCATCTTTCTGGGTGAGGAGCATGAGCAGCTTATCACCATCCAACGCTGCATTCACAGCATCAACAGAACCGGGACGCCCGACAAAGAGTGGGATGATCATATAATTAAAGACAACCACATCCCGAACAGCCATCATTGGCAGTTCCTCTGGAATAACCATATCGTCATGGTCAGTAAAATCATCCATTCCTATGGATAAAGAATCGTTAAACTCCACACAAACCTCCTGAAATCAAGAAGAGAAAAAAAAATATATAATTGTAAATGGTCACAGAAACGTAAACACTGCCCATATTGAAGTCAAGCCGTCAATCACTCCTGACCGCTACTCCTCCATTTTTTCTTGTATATTTTTCTATTTTCCTCCATATTGCTTAGTTAATTATCAACATTCTTCAGAGTTATCCGCTTTTCACATCGAGAAAAAATTATGCTGACTACAAAATCATTTTTTGACCTTTCCGAGTTCCCTCATGCCACTCTTTTTGATCACGACAAACCGGTATGGGAAGCACTCAATAGTCTAAAGACATATATGGATGAACACAGTTACCCGGATCTTGACTCTGAGCTGCTCCAGGATGGTATTCCGCTGCCACATTCTATTATTATATATCAGGGACAAATTTTCTCCACTGCTAAGCACATAATTGAATACGGTGACACTACCAAAGGCAGGCTCAAGGTTAAAAAAGATAACGAAGAATTGGAAGGAGCATCCGTTATAATGGCAGGCGCAATTCTCATCGGCAATAAGATCGATATCGGCAAAAGTGCTCTTGTGGAAGGGGGCGCATTGATCAAATCACCAACAATCATTGGAGAATTCACGGAAGTACGGCAGGGAGCCTACATTCGGGGATATTGTCTGACGGGTAAAAGATGTGTTGTCGGGCATACGACTGAAGTGAAACACTCAATTTTTCTCAATGATGCAAAAGCAGGTCATTTTGCCTATCTTGGTGATTCCATCCTCGGTCAGGATGCCAACCTCGGCGCAGGAACAAAATTTGCCAATCTGAAATTCCTGGGTGACAATATATCTATCCGGACAGAAAACGGAATGGTTGATACCGGACGCAGAAAGTTCGGTGCCATCCTTGGCGACGACGCACAGACCGGTTGCAATTCAGTAACAAACCCGGGCACTATTATCGGTAAAGGTGGAATTCTCATGCCCAACACCACTGCACCCTCCGGTTACCACCAGCCAGGAAGCATTATCCGCTAGCTCCTTACTGACTGTAAACACTGCACTTTCCTTCTACTTTTGTTTTTTTTCATAATTTTGATTATTTTCCCTTGATTTTGTGCATAATGCCACTATATTCTTTTTGTGCAATGACACACAAACTGGCCAATTTTGGCTTCAAAAATATTGTGGAGGAAGTAATGAAAATCGCAATCACAGCAACAGGTAACACTCTGGATTCTACAGTCGATCCTCGTTTTGGCAGAGCTGCCTGGTTCCTTATCATAGAAAGTGACACTAATACCCTGCTTGAGGCCGTTGACAATACTGCAGGCAAAGAAGCTGCCCATGGAGCAGGTATCAGTGCAGCGGCACAGGTTGCAGACAAAGGAGTAAAAACACTGCTCACAGGAAGAGTTGGACCCAAAGCCCTACCTGTACTTGAAAAAGGAGGTGTTGCAATCGTAAATGATGTCAGTGGCACTGTACTTGACGCCTTAGCTAACTTCTCCGGCACAGCAGGCGCAACGCCGACTTCTCAAACTGAAACAAATCAGCCTTCAACACCTGCACCAGGTCAGGGGCAAGGTCA
>JAOZQU010000010.1:0-5889 GCA_029932055.1 Desulfocapsa sp. | reverse complement strand
CAAGGTCAAGGTCAGGGTCAGGGTCAGGGTCAGGGGAGAGGTCAAGGACAAGGTTGCGGATGCGGCCAGGGTCAGGGAAGAGGACAAGGACAGGGACGCGGCGGGTGTCGCAGATAAACAGGAAACTCCTCGGGAGAATATCAGTATGCAGATTGCAGTTGCTAGTGGCAAGGGTGGAACCGGTAAAACAACGATATCCACGAGCCTTGCTCTCAGTGCAGATACAGACGTTCAATACCTTGACTGCGACGTTGAGGAACCAAACGGCCATATCTTTTTAAAGCCGAAACTTACCTATAGCGAAACCTGCTGGGTTACCATTCCAAAGCTTGACGAATCACGATGTACCGCATGCGGTAAGTGCCGGGATATATGCGCTTTCAACGCAATTGCGCAGTTTGGCGAAACCGTTATGATGTTCCCTGAAATGTGCCACTCTTGCCTCGGTTGCTTCAGAGTTTGCGAGGAAGACGCACTTCTGGAAAACAGAAGGGAAATTGGAATACTGGAATCCGGAATGGCCGGCGATATCGAATTTGTGCATGGTCGAGTTCGAATCGGCGAGGCCATGGGGATTCCGCTTTTAAAAGCTGTTAAAAAAAAAGCTGACCCTGAAAAACTGATCATCATTGATGCCCCCCCAGGTACATCATGCCCCTTTGTGGAAAGCATCAATGATGCTGATTATGTCATCCTGGTCACAGAGCCTACACCTTTTGGACTCCATGACCTGAAACTTGCCGTGACAGTCCTGAAAAATTTTAACATCCCGGGTGGTATTATCATTAATCGCTCAGACCTTGGTGATGATCGTGTGCAACGCTATTGTGAAGCTGAACAGATTTCGATTTTGATGGAAATTCCGTTTCAACGCAATATTGCAGAAGGATATGCACGAGGTCAAAATCTAGTGGATACTGTGCCGGAGCTACGCGACAGTTTCCGTGATCTGCTGGAAAAGCTGGCGTTACAAACAGCAAAATAATGACAAATATTCGGCTAGCACCCCATCTTCGTTAGATTCGCCTCACTAACAATTGACTTAATATAGTTTGCGAGGCCACTCGAACGAACCTGGGGCACTATCCAAATATTTACAGTTAATGGACAATAAAATGAAAGAAGTATTGATACTCAGCGGTAAAGGCGGCACCGGCAAAACCAGCATAATCGGATCCTTTGCCGATTTAGCAGACAATAAGATCATGGTGGACTGCGATGTGGATGCATCAGATCTCCACCTCCTCCTGGCCCCACGCCCGACCGAAGAACATGACTTTGTCTCAGGAGTCAAGGCCCGAGTGGAAGCTGACAAATGCAATGCATGCGGAATGTGCATTGAAATCTGCCAGTTTGAATCGATCACCATGGAAGACACCGCTGTTATTTCTAAGCTTGCCTGTGAAGGCTGCGGGGTCTGTGCTCACTTCTGCCCTGAAGATGCAATTATCCTTGATAAAAACCACTGTGGTTCCTGGTATATCTCTGATACTGATTACGGCCCCCTGGTTCATGCACAACTCTTTGCCGGAGAAGAAAACTCCGGTAAACTGGTCTCCCATATCAAAAACCAAGCGAAACAACTGGCTGAATCAACTAATACCGACCTTATTCTCATTGATGGCGCACCAGGCGTAGGATGTCCGGTAATCGCATCACTGTCCAACGTTGACCTTGTCGTTGTTATCACCGAGCCCACATTGTCAGGAAAACATGATCTGGAGAGGACTCTGGATCTCACCGACCACTTTAAAATCCCTGCACTGGTCTGCATTAACAAATGGGATATCCATCCGGAAATGAGTACGGAAATTGAAACAGCGTGTACACAACGCAATGTTGCTCTTCTTGGAAAAATCCCCTTTGACACAACAGTTGTCGATTGTCAGATCCAGGGAGTACCGGTGACAAAAAGTAAAACAAGCCCGGCTGCTGAAGCAATTCGGGATGTGTGGGTAAAACTGCAGAAAAAAATTAACAACCTGGATGATCAAGTTTCAGTCGATGGTTCTCTTGCCGGGTTAAAGTTGCCCCAGGCAAAGTAACACTCTCCAAAACCGCTACCAGGAAGCAAGAACAATATACCTTCAACATCCTGCCAGAATAATAAACGGCTTACAGGGCTAAGCCGTTTATAAAAAAGTCCAGGCCACTATCAGGGAAGTCCTTCCTTGACGCCCTCCTCTCCAATAATAATCGATCTGAAACCAAGAGATAAAAGTTTACTTTTCCATAAGAACTCTGTTTGTTGTAGAATATCAGCAAACCGCTCATGGAGAACAATTTATCACTGGCTCTTCCAATCAACCTGAAAGGATCCTCTTATGACCACCACCACCATCAGCAGTCAAGATTTTATCGATTCCATTGCCGAGAGCCTGCAATACATTTCCTACACCCACCCCCGTGATTTTGTTCAAGCCATGGCAAGAGCCTATGAACATGAAAAAAGCCAGGCAGCAAAAGATGCCATGGCCCAAATCCTTATCAATTCGCGTATGGCTGCCATGGGTCAGCGACCAATCTGCCAGGATACCGGAATAGTCACCGCATTTCTTAAAATTGGTATGGATTGCCGCTTTGACTCCAATTCGACCATTCAGGATCTGGTAGATGAAGGGGTACGTCTTGCCTATACTAACGTAGATAATCCGCTGCGAGCCTCCGTGGTAGCAGACCCTGCCGGTGAGAGAATAAACACGAGAGATAACACTCCAGCTGTCATTTATACTGAACTTGTTACAGGTTCTACCGTTGATATCCGAATTGCAGCCAAAGGAGGAGGTTCTGAAAACAAAAGCCACTTTACCACACTCAACCCCAATGACTCTATTGTGGACTGGGTGGTACGTACAGTGCCCACCATGGGAGCAGGCTGGTGTCCCCCTGGAATTCTTGGAATCGGGATTGGCGGTACTGTTGACAAGGCCATGGTGCTGGCTAAAGAATCTTTAATGCAGCCTGTTGACATCCAGGAACTGATAAAAAAAGGGCCTGACAGCCGAATAGAAGAGCTAAGGCTTGAAATCTATGAAAAAGTTAATGAACTTGGAATCGGTGCCCAGGGACTCGGTGGCCTCACCACTGTCCTGGATGTCAAAGTTCTTGATTACCCAACCCATGCTGCATCGCTTCCTGTTGCCATAATCCCTAACTGTGCAGCCACCCGCCATATTCATTTCACACTGGATGGCACAGGACCTGCTGAGTTTACTCCACCACGCCTGGAAGACTGGCCAAAAATCGAATGGGAAGTGGGGGAAAGTGTTAAACGTGTGCAACTGGATGGAATTGGGCAGGAAGAAATTGCATCCTGGAAACCAGGAGAGACCCTGCTTTTAAATGGCACCATCCTCACAGGCCGTGATGCAGCCCATCGTAGAATCAAGAACCTTATAGATGAAGGAAAACCACTGCCGGACGGAGTTGACTTCAAAGGCAAATTCATCTATTACGTGGGCCCGGTGGATCCCGTTAGGAATGAAGCAGTGGGACCTGCCGGCCCCACCACATCAACCCGTATGGATAAATACACAGACATGATGCTCAGCCAGACCGGCCTCATTGGCATGATAGGGAAATCTGAAAGAGGCGATGCCACCATTGATTCCATCCGTAAATATGGTGCTGTGTATCTGATGGCAGTGGGCGGGGCTGCCTATCTTGTGTCAAAAGCTATAAAAAAGGCAAGAGTGGTGGCCTTTGAAGACTTAGGCATGGAGGCCATCTATGAATTTGAGGTACAGGACATGCCTGTTACGGTCGCAGTTGACAGCCGTGGAGAGTCTGTTCATAAAACAGGCCCTGCCCTCTGGAGCCAAAAGATACGGGACTACAGAATGCGTAAATAGCAGTTGACACACTTTTATTTGCTCAGGACTCATGCAAAAACAAGTTCGTATTATTGAATGAGCCCTTAACAAAAAATCGGAAATCACATGAAAACACTTGCCCAGATGCTCAACAAAGCACTTGAAGTAACCGCAGGATGCACCGAACCTGCAGCCATTGCATTCTGCGCAAGTTTCGTTGGAAAATACCTTGATGACACTCCCCGGGAAATATCACTGCGAATTGATCAGCGTACTTACAAAAATGCTTTTGGTGCCGGAATTCCACGAGCAGGAGATTTGCTTGGAAGTGAATGGGCACTCCTCTTCGGATTTGTCATGGCCTGCCCTGAAAAAAGGCTTTCGATCTTTTCCAGCCTGGACGAGGAAGCTATTGCAGCAGCCAGTGCACTCCATGACCGTGACATACTTAAAGTCGAACTGGTTGAAATGGGTTCTTTGCTTATTGCTGTTTCAGCTAGCGGGGAAACAAACCGGGCTGAAGCAATCATTGAAAAAGGCCACACCAGAGTAAGTAAAGTCACCCTAAACGACAAAGAAATTGATATTTCAGAAATGAACGTCATACAATCTGTCTCTGAGGACATTCCCTTCAGTAAAGAGATGTATGATTCAGCAAACTGGCCTGCTCTTATCGAGGAATGCTTTGAGGACAATACTCTTCAAACCACAGTTCGCCAGGGAATCGCGTACAACATGGCGGCTGCACTCCATGGCCAAAAATATATCAAAGGCGGAAACTCTGCAGACTCTTTAGTGATGGGCGCCATTTACGCCCGAATGACTGGCGACCCAATCCCTGTGATGAGTTGTGCAGGCTCCGGCAACAAGGGGCTGACCTGTATGATTCCCGTGGTAGCTCACAGCAGAGATCTTGGCCTTGGTGAAGAGCAGGAAATCAAAGGCGTACTGGTCTCCATCCTGCTGACAACCCTGATCACATCCCGTTTTGGTGAGGTTTCTTCGGTCTGTGGAGCACAATATGCTGCCGGTGCCGGTGTTATCGGCGGGCTGCTCTACCTGAAAAAAGAATTGGATCTTTTCAATGGTGCCTACAATAACTTTATCTCAGCAATTGGAGGTGGTTTTTGCGACGGGGCCAAGGGCAGTTGTTCCATGCGCGGTAATGTAGCTGTCAGCACCGCTCTTACTTCAATCAATCATGCTGAAAACGGTTTTCTGGTCTCTTCCCGTGACGGTTTCCTCGGCAACACCTTTGCCGAGACACTGGAACATCTTACCCATTACAACCCGCTTATTGCTAAATTTGAAAGGGAAACCATTGATATTTTACGCAATAAATAGGTCCTTTGATACTGTAGGGACTGGTTTGAAGGAGGATTTGGCCCCTTACAATATGCTTTTTGAGGATAAAAAGAGTACTCTAAGGCAAGATAACAGCTATTTTATTGACTTAAACAATGGCAATTCAAGATGATAGCTTGGTCCGACCCCGTTTACGTCAACGTTTACGTGCCCGTTTACGTGGTTACCCCGTTTGTCCGCCCCCGTTTACGCCGTTTACGCGAGCGTTTACGTACGAGTTTCTCATAACAACAAAATCAACGCGAACAGAAAAATAGCTCCACAAATACTTGAATGCTTTGGTGGGTCGCAAAACTTGCGTCGCCGCCGGTTATCAAAACGTTATACAAAAAGGTAAAAATGTGGCAACCGCAACATTGAAAATATTTCTCGCATTTGGTGATCCAAAAAGGCTTCGCACTGCCGAATTGTCAAACTGGACTGGCAAGGCAGTATCTGGTCCAAGAAGTGAGTTTGACAAAATCGTAGCGAGAGAGGAATCTTTGAATTCAGGAGTTTATTTTCTTACGGGTACAGATCCTGCGACAAATAAAAATAGTATTTATATTGGTGAAGCAGAGTGTATTCGAGACAGAATAAAAAGCCATCTTTCCAAGGATTTCTGGAACAACATTACTTTTTTTATCACAAAAGACGAGAACTTAACTAAAGCACACATTAAATATATTGAAGGTCGTCTTATTGAAGTCGCACGTACCGCGGATCGTGCAAC
>JAOZQU010000101.1:8861-12670 GCA_029932055.1 Desulfocapsa sp. | reverse complement strand
CAGAACACGCATCAAGATGTGTGGTATGACCAGGGAAAAAGATATTGAGGCAGGAATTGCACAAGGCCTTGATGCCCTGGGATTCATTTTCTATGAAAAAAGTCCCCGTAATGTGTTTCCTGATTTTGTAAGGTCTGTGGTTGCTAAAATGCCTCCCTTTATTGATTGCGTTGGAGTCTTTGTTGATCGAGATAGAAAAGAGGTGGAGGAAATTGTTGAATACTGCGGGCTTTCGCATGCCCAACTTCACGGTAAAGAAAAACCCAAATATTGTGAACGTGTGGAACGATTTGCTTCACCTTGCCGTGTTGTCAAAGCATTTCGGGTGGGTACCGAAAGCAAGAGCACAGATTTCACCCCCTATAATGACGTTGTTCATGGTTTTCTTTTAGATACGTACATAAAAGGTAATGCTGGAGGTACAGGAGAAACATTTGACTGGAGCATAATAGAACGACTTAAACTTCAGCGTCCCATGGTTTTGGCGGGAGGATTGTCCCCGGACAACGTGGAAGAAGCGATCAAATCCGTTGGCCCGTTTGGGCTTGATGTTAATTCCGGTGTGGAAATTGAACCTGGAATCAAAGATCATTCAAAACTTAAGGAATTTGTACGTAAAGTACGTCTGGTTGATGCCGGGAAATTGTGAGATGTTGTTCTTTCAAGGTAGTCTTTAGCGGGCAAGAATAAATGCGCCTTTGTATCCCTTGTTCAGCAGGGCCTGTTCACTTCTCCTGGCACTATTGAGTGTTCTACCCACAAATACCTGCACCCTGTAGAAGGTTTGACCATTGATTAATACCTTTTTAATTACCGTATGATGTCCTGCGTCGAAAAATTTTTCCTGTAGCTTCAGTCCATTATATTTTTGAGTGAATGCGCCGATTTGGACAAAATATTCACCTGACTTTAGATCAGCATGTTTTTTAAACTGGATTTGCCCATTTGTTTTTTTTACCTCACCCAGTGCAGTAATTCTGACTTTTGCTGTCCCTGATTGAACCAAGTCTATTTTTCTGGCAGCACCAAGACTTAAATCAATAATCCTGCCCTGTACAAAAGGTCCTCGGTCATTTACCCGTACCACGGTCTGTTTACCGTTTTCAAGATTCGTTACCAGGAGCATGGTATGCATGGGAAGCAGTTTGTGGGCTGCGGTAATATCATGCATATTGTAAGTTTCACCGTTTGAAGTAGCACGCCCATGGAAATCACTGCCATACCATGAAGCAATGCCTATCTCTTCATAGCCGTCAGCTGAGGGGAGGGGAGAGTATGTGCGATTATTAATTATATAGGGCCGTTGTGTGGCAGGAGTTTTCTTTTGAGTTAAGGTGCATTCTCCAGAGGAGGCTGCAAGAAACAGACAGGTCACAATGCAGGAGAATAGAATCGGGTGATAGCGAAGCCAGATACTTTTTGCAGGTATAAGGGAGCAAGCCATATTATTGTACGACCGTTTTTTCAGATTGTAAAAAACTCTCTATTCTCTCTCTATAAAAAAGACCAGCCTTGCCGGTTGTATGGGGAACATAGGGTCGTAGGCCATTGTTTCCGCTTGAAGCCTGTATGGAATCAAAGCGAACCACTTCGTCTTCATCAATCCATGAAAGATGAAGATCAAGAAGGGGCCGCATCACCTGTAAACGGTCTGATTGATCACGGCCAATAGTTACGTTTTCCCAGCGCCTGGTCACATATCCTTTATACCAGAGTCCAGGTCTTGATTCGCCACTGATTTTGTCAGTCATGCTGTGGAAAATGGTATCTGCATCAAAATCAAGATTGTTTTTCAGAATTTTTTCCACTTCAAAACTACCCTGTATGGTGAGTCTCGCAAAGTCATCATATTCATCAAGATCACTGCGTAAAAGATGGGTGCCTGTATCTCCAAAAGCCCATTGGGCATGACAAACCTGACAGTTTGCAATATTTTCAAATTCGAAGTGGGCAGGATGTTTCATAAATGGAATTTCATGTTTTTTGTTGTCACCGGTAGAAAGAAGAAAATAATGATCTCCTTCATTTTCTATACTGACATCCAAACCGGATCTATTACTGATCAGTGTATCTTTATCATGGCAACCTGAACAGTTAATTTTTGTTCCCTGTTTCGACATGAGTTCATTCCCACCATGGCAATCTACACAAACAAGACCTTTTTTCTGATGAATGTCAGGAGAGAGTTGATGAAATTCAACACCAAAGGGACGAAAATAATCATTTTGAGTGGTGTATGGTGTTCTGTATTCATCATTCATATCATGCTCGTAACGGCCATAATAATCATAACCAACCCAGTTGCCGTAATGACATTGCAGGCACTGCGTATCGCCAGGGGTTTTCAAAAAGGAATGGGAGACCAGTTTTCCTTCATAAAACTCAAGATGACAACCGGCACAACCGGTTCCTCTGGCTATTGCAGGATACCTGTCTCCGGAAGTATAGGGATGGCAGCGTAGACAGCGACGTCTGAGAAGATCATCGGCAAGTTCAAGCGGGGTTTCAGGTGATTCTGTGATCGGAATATCAACAAGAGAGGAAAGTTCATTCTTAGCCCCAAAAACAGCGCGTACAAGATTGGTTTTGTTTTTTAAAGTGAAATGGAGTGAATGCTCAGTGGACTCAACCATTTTTGGATGACATTTGCCACACGTTATCCGCATGTTAGCAGGATGAGAAGGAAGTTTGATCAGCCCGTCATGGGCGACTTCCTTGTCTTTTGTATCTCCATCACCATTATGACATATTATACAGTTAAAATTGTGTGCAGGGTCAGGGGTCATGGAATGACACGCCCGGCAGCCTTTTTCCTGAGTAACAGGAAGTTTCTCAAGTGAGCCTGGGGCAGTCTCAGTGTCCTTTTGCTCCTGCTCTGGAGAGCAGGAGCAAAAGAGCAAAATCAGAAAAGATGTTAAGAGAATATGCTGCATGGAAATGATTCTACCATAACTTACAAAAATGAAAAAGTTTGACTTTGGCAAACGACCTTGCTATAGAAACCATGGAACAAATAAGCCGACATAGCTCAGTTGGTAGAGCGACGCTCTCGTAAAGCGTAGGCCAGCAGTTCGATCCTGCTTGTCGGCTCCAAATGATATCAATGGCTTAGGTGGTAAACCTAAGTCCTTTTTTGTTGGAGTTTTGCCGCAGGGTGCGTATAGGGTGCGTTTAGGCGCGGTTCTTATCATGTTTTTCTTAGTCCAAGTGGAGCCGGATCGTCGAGACGATCAACAGCGTCTTTGTTGCCACCTGGGACAAGGTGCCCATATGTATCAACAGTAATTTGTATGGAGTGATGTCCAAGCTGGTCTTTAACATAGACCAGGGATTCGCCGGCCTGGATTAACAGGGAAGCGTATGTGTGTCGCATGTCATGGATTCGGATTTGTCGCATTCCTGCCTTATCCAACATTTTATAAAAAACTCGTTTTCGCCAACTGTTCTTGTCCAGTGGCATAGTCCATTTTTTCCCAGGGAAAAGCCATAGGTTGTCGCTTATTCCTGCCGCAAATGCTCTTTTCCGGATCGTCCTCTTGTGAGACTCCAGGCATTTTGCAAGCTGCTTACTCATGTCAACTTTTCGATCTTTATGGTTTTTGGTTGAAGCTTCTATTCTATTCAGAACGATACCGCGTTGAACAGTGATTTGCCGGGTATTAAAATCAATGTCGCGCCACTGAAGTCCGAGTGCCTCTCCTATCCTCATTCCTGTTCTGGCAAGCAACAAGGTGAGTGCATAGTGCTCCGGACGGTGTTCTCTAAATGTGTTTAATAGCAGGCTGAGTTCTTGTTTGTTAAGGGGAACG
>JAOZQU010000101.1:0-8761 GCA_029932055.1 Desulfocapsa sp. | reverse complement strand
GCTGGTGCTGTGGTCACTATAAACAACAAAAGCAGCGTGATGAGCGCTGCTTTTTTATGGTAATGATGTTTGTGCAGTGTCGGGCAAACACTTTAATTGGTTTTCTTTTTGGGGCTTGCAGTACCCTTTGGTACTGGTTTGCTTTTTTTATTAGATCCACTGCCTTTTTGTTTTCCAGACTTTCCGCCTTTAGAAGACTTCTGTTTTTTAGTTTCTTCATCTTTTCCGGCTTCGCTTTCGTATTGCTCCAAGAAAGAGTGGGTGGGCAACCTTAGTGCTTCCCATGGGCCTCTAGACGTAATAGTTATGAGAAATTCTCGGGCTGCACCGTAAAGTATGGATGATCCGTTAACATAGAGCAATTTGCCTATATTGGGAAAATCTGAAGCAACCCTAAAAAGCCCAATTACCACCAAATTAATTGTGTAATGTTGTTTCTGGTCTTTCCCCTCTGGGATAGAACTAATTTCAACGGCAACCTGGTAGAGATCTTCTTCTTCGTTGTGCGAAAGAGATACCTCTGCTTTATACTTGAAACCCTGGTCTTCCTCTTCTGCTGAAGGATCAGCGACAACCTGTACAACCGGAAAGAAATATTCTTCAAGCTTGATTGGTGTATTCATCATCTACCCCGTTCGGTCCCGCAGTACAAGGAATGCTGGCCCCATAGTCAATCAGCTTAGCTGGTTTCTTTTTCTTTTTGCCGGCGATCACCCTAAACCCAAGCCACGGCAATGCCACTTTGTCTGTTTGGATAAGTTTTTTGTTTGGAAACCGGATTTCGGTTTTTACTTCAACTTTAGCAAGCAGTCCAATCAGGGCGTCAATTGTAAATTTACTTATTTTACCCATGCTAATATCACTAACACGGGGTTGGGTTATTCCCATTTTTTCTGCTGCTTGTTGCTGGGTAAGTTTATTTTGTTTGATGTAAGCTCTTACTTTATCCATAAGTTTTGCTTTTACTTTGTTAACAGCAAGTTCTGCTGGATCGTCGAACAAAGCATCCCAAACACTATTAAAGGTGTCTCCCATAGCTATCTCCTTTTAACAAGCTTTTTATAGCGATTGATCGCTATTTTCTTGTCTTGTTTTCTCGTTTCTTGGTCTTTCTTCTGAAATGCGTGGAGGACATGAACTGCATCTTGAAATTTTGCGACATAAATGACTCTATAAATATCACTCCCCTCTCTTAATTTTATTTCCTTTACTCCTGAGCCTATTTCCGGGTAACTATCCCAGTGTGCGGGATCGTTTCCCATTTGAACACAGTGGAGTTGGTATCCAGCATCCTGACGAATATCATCTGGGAAATCTCTCAAATCGCTTTTAGAGGTTCCGTGAAACTCTAAATCCTTTCTCGTCATAGTTGCTCACAAGGTTAATATATAAAATATTATATATTGTCGCTTTGGGTTGTCAAGTGATTTTGTTGCACTGTGACGTGCTACACCTATATATGTCATTCAGTTTCTTTCTGGTGCTTGACGTTACGAGCCGTCGCCAAGTAGGTTTTGTGCCATTCCTACAAAGTCTTGTCCCTTGCCTGCAATCCCCATAAGGGCGTTTGCTATTTTGTCAGCTTCTAAGTTAAGCAGTTGCTATGCCAGTGAGAGACAAAAAAGCAATTAAAAGTTGCCACTAAATTAAGCGGACACAACAACCGATAAATATGGTAGCCCTATCCATCATTGAAAATATAGGAGATGTCATGATTAACCATATTGGCGCAATGCAAACTTCCAGTAATATTTATGCCACCCAAGCAAAGCTTGGTACTCGCCCTGCAGGAGTGCCTGCAGATGCGAAAGAAGCCTTTTCGATTGACCTTGATAAACTGTTTACTCCATCTGAAAGAAAAACACTTGAAAACATGAAGAGTTACGGTGAAGCAAACAGCATGTCAGCCCAAGATGTAAGCATGGTTGAAGTTTCTTTTGTTCACTCGAAATTAAACGATAGCTTGGCTCCACTAAGCAATGAAGTCATTGGCAACCAAATTAAAGCAACCCAGGACGGTCATATTGACAATACAGACAACATGCTGTCCGTACTCAAAGAATTATATGAAAACTTTCACCTTTTCCAAGGTGTTGATTTAACAACCTAATCAAGGAGTAAGTAGCGTATTGGTGTCATCATAGCTAGGCCAACTACGGAAATATCATGTGAGTCAGTTGTGCACTCGTTATCATTATTGCAGGCCTCACGTGTAACCGTGCAAAGACCAGCTTGAATCCCCTCGATGCTCGATATCGGCAAAATGGCAGAACCGAAAATTGAACAACCTCCTGATACCGTCCAATTGTAATTTGATGCATACGCAACTGTACCATCAAGCTCAACCGTTTGACCAATTTCTACTTCTGTCGGCCCTAATATGTTTGTTGGAGCTGGGGCAGGAAAAGTCCACGACACATCGATTGTACAATTGCCAGGTGTTGCCCCTGACGGTTCACCGTAAGCGCCTCCAAAACTCATCGTAGGCCTAAAAGAAGTGGTTGGTGATAGGCCCATAAACGCATCAGTAAAATACGAATTGTCAACCTGTGTAATTTCACCACCAGCGTCTAGTGTTGTAGTTGGGAAACTGCCATATACTGTACAGGAGCCTGAAACCATGGTAACTCTTGCCCCAGGAGGTGGTGTTGGCCCTGTAAAAGAAAGGCTATATTTTCAGTGATCCCGGTTATTGAAGGAACCGGACATGTATCATCGCCATGTAATGACCCGTCAGAAAATGAAATTCCAGCAAAACACAGCGATATCAATAAGCTTACAACCGTAGAGTAAGTAAGTTTTTTCATTTTTCAATCATCCTCTTAAGCGTACGTATTTATGTTGTTATTATTAGGTGTCTGATAATACATTTTTTCTTATACTCCTACTGAGGAAAAGCCATTTTTGATTCATAACCTCCCGTTTATTTTCCTTCTGGTGCTTGGTATGTAATTGACAGCCAGGTGGTCATGGTATTATTGTTTCCTTGTTTGCAGTGTTATTTATTTGGTGTTGCGCATAGTGCAACGGTAAGAAATTTTACTAAGGAGTTTGCCATGAAAGAGATTGACCGTATTACCAGTGTTGTAAACGAAGGTGCCCATGTTGTGAAAATTTCCGATATCCAGAGGCACCGCGTCAAAGAGAACGAGACCCACGGCCTTACTTCAGTTGTATACGGATTTGTCGCATACCTGCTTTATCCAGCATCTTGTAGAACACCCTTTTTCTCCAGCTGTTCTTATCCAGAGGCATAGTCCATTTTTTCCCAGGGAAAAGCCATAGGTTATTGTTTATTCCTGCAGCAAATGCTTTTTTCCGTACCACCTTCTTATGAGATTCCAGGCATTTTGCCAACTGCTTGCTCATATCAACTTTTCTGTCTTTGTGATTTTTGGTAGAGTCTTATATTCTATTTAGAACGATACCGCGCTGGACCGTTATCAGCCTGTTGTTGAAGTCTATATCACCCCATTGGAGACCGAGCGCTTCTCCGATCCTCATTCCTGTTCTGGCAAGGAGTAGGGTGAGCGCATAGTGTTCCGGCCTGTTTTCTCTGAATGTATTCAATAGTAGATTGAGTTCCTGCTTATTGAGGGGGACGACAGGAGGCTTTGAATTCCGGCTTGTCAGCTTAAGCCTGAGTCCTGATGTCGGGTTGTACTGAATGATTTCACTGTCGATAGCAACATAAAAAATACCGCTCAAGGCATTCTTCATATAATTCACGGAACTCTTTGAAAGTCCGGTGGAAATCTTTTTTAGGAGGACTCTTTTTACATCCATCCTGGTGATTTCATCAATAGGTCTTGGATTGAATTGCTTCAGGTGCTTTCGCAGGACACTTTGATACCGGACAGTAGTGGAATGTTTGCAAGTGGCGGGAACCACATCCTCAATCCATATCTTGGCACAATCTCTGAATAAAAGTTTATCCTCTTCTGTTTCGTCAAAAAAAACAAAGTCCTTTGCGATGATTTGCGCTTTTATGATTGCCTTAGCTTTTTCTGCCAAAGCTTTTGGCCCTACTTTCTTGGACTTTCGGTAGTCATTGTGTCTGACGAAAACTCACCATACTCCAGAGCCTTTTGTTTTTTCTCTTATTGATACGCCCATTATTCTATTGTCCAGGTATTGATAGGCAATTTAAAATGTTCGATGGTTTAGTTGAGTCGTAGCCAATATTTATAGTCTGATTCTTTCTCTATGATCAGCACGATCCCGGCTTTCTTTCCGGTTTGTAGTGAGTAGTAAAGTGATTGGCCAATTGCTTCGTAAAATTTTGGGGTATCAATCCCCACAACGGCGTTTGCTATTTTGTCAGTGTCTAAGTTAAGCAGTTGCTATGCCAGTGAGAGACAAAAAAGCAATTAAAAGTTGCCACTAAATTAAGCGGACACAACAACCGATAAATATGGTAGCCCTATCCATCATTGAAAATATAGGAGATGTCATGATTAACCATATTGGCGCAATGCAAACTTCCAGTAATATTTATGCCACCCAAGCAAAGCTTGGTACTCGCCCTGCAGGAGTGCCTGCAGATGCGAAAGAAGCCTTTTCGATTGACCTTGATAAACTGTTTACTCCATCTGAAAGAAAAACACTTGAAAACATGAAAGAACATTTGAAGGCAGAGGGGGCGAATACATTAGAAATTGAAGTGATGGAGGCTATGATTGTTCACACAAAACACGTGGAAAAATCTATTGTAAATGATATGTCTATTAAAGATATAGTTGGCCAACAAATTAGGGGTATTCAAGATGGTCATATTAACGAGAATAGTCCTTCTTTGGAAGTTTTGCATAGTTTATATAACAACTTTGCAAAATTTCAGGGAGTGGCGTTTTTTGCTTAATCTAAGAGTCGGTAGCGTATTGGTACCATGTAGGTTGGGCCAACTATGGAGATATTATGTGTATCCATAACGCATTCGTCATCATTGTTACACGCCTCTCTAATGATTATACATGTACCAACAGTATCTCCTTTGACTGTTACCGTTGCTAAATCTGTGAATCCAACGAATGAACAATTGTCAGTAGTTGTCCAGGTATAGTTGGAAGCATAAGTTACAGTTCCATCAAGCTCACCCGTTTGGTCTTTTTCTAACTCTGTCGGCCCTGATATTTCTGTTGGTTGGGGAGCAGGGAAAGTCCACGATACATTGATGTTACAGTTCCCTGGGGTAGCTCCAGAAGGTTCTCCGTAATCACCTGGATAACGCATTGTGAGAATAAATGAAGAGGTTGGTGATATGCCTTCAAATGCGGCAGTATAATAGGAACTGATTAAACTAACCACTATACCGTTTGCACTTAATCGAGTGGTTGGAAAACTGCCATATACTGTACAGGAACCTGAAACCATTGGTAACTCTTGCCCCAGGAGGTGGTGTTGGCCCCTGCAAAAGAAAGGTTATATTTTCGGTGAACCCGGTTATTAAAGGAACCGGACACACATCATCGCCACTCAACGACCCGTCAGAAAATGAGCTCCCAGCAAAACACAGCTGTGTCAATAAGCTTACAATCGTAGAATGAAAAAGTTTTTTCATTTTTCAATCATCCTCTTAAGTGTCCGCATTTATGTTATTCTCACTAGGTAACAGGTAACACGTTTTGCTTTATACTCCTACTGAAAAATACCCTTCAAGGTTCATAAATT
Source organism: Desulfocapsa sp. (assembly GCA_029932055.1). GTDB lineage: Bacteria > Desulfobacterota > Desulfobulbia > Desulfobulbales > Desulfocapsaceae > Desulfocapsa. The sequence goes on along the minus strand of JAOZQU010000101.1, from coordinate 3,091 downwards.
TAAACCACAATTTGTGGCCGACAATAAAGCAGACTAGATTTGGTATGCTAAATGACGTCACGGTTTAACTTTTGTTCTGGTGATGGGTTTTATCTGCATTCTTCTTTGAGTTTTTTTGTGGTATCTGTTTTGTTGTTTTGTTTCCCTTTTTTTATACTAACAAAAATGCCCTTTCATAATGAATTACGAAAGGGCTTTAAAAATATTATTGATATAGATATTTATCCATCAATATCAATTTTTAGTATTTTATCACCAGATTGGAGGGCATCTCCAACTTTAGCTGAAATGGCGGTTACAATTCCATCAATTTCACTGCTGATCGGTGTTTGCATTTTCATGGCTTCCATAATGGCAATTTTATCACCGGCTGAAACCTCCTGTCCTTCTTCAACGCTGATCTCACAGATATTACCGGAAAACGGGGCTCGCATATCACCGGCTTTAGCCAGATCAATAATTTCTTCCTTGGACATGGCGGCAGGCTTGGCTGCAGCACCTTCAGGAAGATCCGGCTCAAAGCTATAGACACGTTGGTGATGGTCTACATTGAGATACACATTGGTCTCACCGTCTTCGTTAACAATGGATGGGCCAATTTCAACCATGTGTTCTTTACCCGTATGATCCATAAAACTAAGGGTTTCACCAGGTTCAAAACCACCTTCATGGAGGAAAATGGAAGGAGGTAAAACATAAACTTTGCCAAATTTTTCCTCAAATTTGAAGAATTCAACGGCATCATTTGGATGCTGCAAATACAGAACCAGCTGCTTATCAGTAGGCTCTTCACCAATTCTGTCGGTGAGGATTTCTTTTTCTTTGCTGATATCCATATCACTGATATCTTCAACGCCGCCTTCTTCTTCCAGTACTTTTTTCCAGTCGCTGCCAAGAACTTTTTCAAAGATCCAGTCTTCAGGCTCATAAAACGGGAAGGGGCCATATTTCCCAAGGAGAAGATTGCGAAGATCACCCGAAGCATTTCCGTAACGCTCACCACCCTGCACATTGGAAACAGCAGTTGTCCACAGGATCTGAGATCCCGGGGTAACCGACCAGTAATTTCCAAGTTCTTTCTGGACTCTTGGGAGTTCTTTATGAAGAATGTCCGGCATTTTATCAAGGAATCCACCTTTTGCTGCCTGTTCAAGGCTTGATCCCATGGCACCACCTGGAAGTTTGTGGACCTGAACAGTGGGCTGGAAACCTTTTATCTGTGATTCAAACGCTTCGTAGTATTGACGCTCATCCCTGATGACCTCTGATGTTTCGATGATGGCATCTTCATCAATGGTCGCAGCATTGTGGCCTAGATCCTTCAAAGTCTGGATAACGGTCAAAATTGGTGGCGGTCCGTAAAAACCTGTGAAAGAAGCATCTGCAGCATCGACGATATTAGCGCCATTTTGTACAGCTGCTACAATTCGACCCACATCATTGCCATCAGTATTGTGGCCATGGTAATGAATGGGAAGATCAGGATATTTTTGACGAATGGTATCAACAAGTTCACCAATCCGCCTGGGTGTACCAAGACCACCGTGATTTTTGATACAGAGAACGATTTCGTTTCCTGTTACATCAAGAATTTCCTGAACTTTAGTAAGGTAATAGGCATCCGTATGTTCAGGTCCTGTGGAAAAACAGATACAGGGCTCGTTGAGTTTCCCGGCTTTACCTACTTCTTCAAATACAGCCTGCATATTAGGTATGTAGTTCATGAAGTCAAAGGTACGCCACACGTCAACGTACTTTGCAAATTCCTTCACTGTGAAGCGGATAACATTCTGCGGATAGGGGCGATAGCCAAAAAGATTCACGCCTCGACACAAGGTCTGAAACATGGTGGTAGGCATCTTCTCACGGAGAATTTCCAGTTTTAAAAACGGGTCAACCTGTTTGCGCAGAATATCAACGTGGACAGAGGCACCACCAGTGATTTCAAGCGAAAAATATCCGGCACGCTCACGGGAATCGGCTGCCATGAGGTCTGTGTGCAGAAGAATTCTGTTTTTAAAATCGGACTGGGAGAGGTCTCGGGCAGTATTGGTAATGTGATACCCTTCTGCCTTTTGTAACTTACTGACCACCTCGCCTGGAGATGTTCCTTGTACAATTCGTTCCATAGTCATTCCTTACTTTCTTTGTTCTCTATCAATCCTGCCTGATCTCTGGTTGAAAAAAATAACCTTGGAAATCCTGCAGATATTTTATCTGTCTTAGTAGTCGCTCGCAAGTCCTATGCAGCGTAGGGATTATGCCCTCTATGGTGTATCTCTGCGATCAGGTTGGAGAGCTTACTTGCTTCATTGGCGTTTTCTTCATAGTCAAACAAGTCAGGATGTTTGTCGAGATATGATGTATCAAAATCACCAGCTATAAAGTCCTTATCTTTTGCGATATTGAGATAAAAGGGGATGGTAGTCTTTGGTCCTGCAATAACAAAATTTTGCAGGCAGCGGCGTAGTCTGTCAACAGTTTCATTCCAGGAAAATCCATGCACAGTCATCTTGACCAGCAGTGAATCGTACACTTCGGGAATGGTGAAGCCCTGGTAAACAAAACCATCAAGACGAACGCCATATCCACCAGGAGAACGATAAACAGATACGGTTTTCCCACCTTCAGGCATGAAATCAGCCTTGGGGTCTTCAGCGTTAATCCGCATCTCAATGGCATGACCACGCATCTGAACATCATCCTGGGAAAAGGAAAGTTTTTTGCCCATGGCAAGTTTGATCTGGGTACGAACAATATCAATACCAGTGATCATTTCAGTCACGGTGTGTTCAACCTGAACTCTTGTATTGATTTCCATGAAGTAGTAGTTGAAATCTTTATCGATCAGGAATTCAACAGTACCGGCGTTGAAATAATTTGCAGCCTTTGCTGCCTTGACGGCAGTGGTACAAATTGTATCAAGAAGTTCCTTGTTGTCTATCATGGAAGGAGCAATTTCAATCAACTTCTGGTTTCTCCGTTGAATTGAACAGTCACGGGTTCCAAGGTGGACGGTTGTTCCTTCATGGTCAGCCATGATCTGTACTTCAACATGTTTGGGCTCAATGACTACTTTTTCAAGATAAAC
>JAOZQU010000313.1 GCA_029932055.1 Desulfocapsa sp. | reverse complement strand
GGCGCGAAGTCCAAAAAAATATAAAATCCAGTGTCTGCAAAATTACACTGAATAGTTACGAAAAATTATGAGTTTTTGTAGGTTGGGTAGAGCGTAGCGAAACCCAACAATTGCAGCTAAAAAAACTGTTGTTTTGACTGGTTGTGTACGATGGTTGTACAAGGTGTTTTCTATTTATTACCGTTTTTCCAGTAAAGCGATTGTTTCAATATGATGAGTCTGGGGGAACATATCGATTAATTGCAGTTTTTTCAGGAAAAGTCCCTGGCCAAGCAGGTCGGCCAGATCACGGCAAAGAGTTGCCGGATCGCAGGAGACATAGACCATCCGCTTACTGCATAAATTGGCAAGCTCTCTGGCAAGTCCCGGTACTCCCTGTCTCGGTGGATCCATGACCACACAGTCGAAAGCCCTGTTTTCCAGTACCAGTGTTTCACAAGCCTGGTGGATGGGACGTTTCAGGAATTCTGTATTGCTCTGTCCAGCATCTGTACTGTTTTTACGACCACTGCGAATCGCAGAACCCTGTCCTTCAATACCCAGCACTGATCCGGCCTGTTCGGCAAGCGGTATGGAAAAGTTACCCATGCCGCAGAAGAGATCAAGTACTGTTTCTTTTTCTGTTATCCGGCAGAAGTCGAGCACTGTTTGTATGAGATTGATATTCTGCTGAAGATTAACCTGGCAAAAACCGCCTGTTTCCCATGAGAGGGAAAGTGGCCTGCTGGTGTGGTCTGGAATTGGCAAGAGGGTAAAAGAAAGAGAATCGCGGCCTGTTACACCAAAGCCATCACCCATAAAGAATATGTTTTGTATTTCTGAAATGCTTTGAACCAGCTCTTGAGCATGTTGTTTATCCGCTGGTCGTGGTTTTCGTTTAAAATGAATCAGAATATGAATTTTTGATCTGTTTGGATCATAGAGAATTTCCAGAGCTTCTGTCTGGGAGAGCAGTTTGGTAAACGCTCGTTGCAACAACAGTTCCTGTAAACAGTCATTAATTTCATCCCTGGCCAGCAAACAGTTATTTATGGCAATATAATGATGGCTGCGACGTTTATGAAAACCGAGCACCTGATTTTCATCGACCTGCAGACGAATCCGCTGCCGATAATGAAATTGTTGTGGCGATGCCAGAGGGGCTGTCAGCAATGTGTCTGCTGCTTTCTGGAGATCCGGATGACCGCTTCTTACCAGCAGATCTTTTACAATGGCCTGTTTTGCCTGTAATTGATTCGAATAGCTCAGGTGCTGGAAATCGCAACCACCACATTTATGATAATAAGGGCAGGGGGGCTGGATACGCCCGGAAGAGGGCGTGACTACTTCCGTGACCACGGCTTGCGCCAGGTTTTTGCTTTGAGATCGTATCTTTGCTCTGACTGTTTCACCAGCTATTGCACCTTCAATCAGCACCACCATTCCATCCTTGTCATGGCTCAGGCCCAAGCCACCATGAACCAGCTTTTCAATATGATATACGGGAGAATTCATGATAGGTGAGATGAAATAAAGGGATTGGTCGGTTTGCAGGAAAGCAGTTTTGAAACAAAAACGCCCCCTGTCATAATATCAACACATTATGACAGGGGGCGCTTCGGAAAACAATAGAAAGTTACATCTCGTAACACCATTTAACAGTGTTACGTTTTAAACCGTGACTTCGTTCACCCAGAAATCATGAAGGTTACAGAAACTGGTACCGAAAATTTTTCCTTTATAGCCTGCAGGCAGCTCATAACTTGATTTTGCCTCAGCATCAGTGGGGCTGAATACCTTTGCCCCCACAACAGTTCCATCTTCCAGAACCAGGGTATGCCTGACGATATAATGCTTCTCTGACATGCCGTGTTTGGTGAAAAGTGTCACTTTGCTACCTTCTACAGTAACAGATGGCAGATGACTACCTACTTTTTTATCCCATTGTCCCGGGTTGGCTGCTGTATAAACAACATTGGTATAGGCGGCTGTTGATGCAACTGCAAAGTTTGCGGAACCTACTGCTAATGCTGAAGCTGCTACTAAACTACCTTTAAGAAAATTTCTTCTGTCTGTCATGTTATACTCCTGATTGAATTTGGTAAGGATTGTTCCTGAGTGAGAATGTATGTTGTGTGGGTTCATTGTCAAGTAATGGGGAGGGCTTTTTTTGTGACATTTCTAACCTCAAGGTAAGGAATGTCTTGACATATTTTACCTTGAGGTTAGAAGTGTCATATGGAAAATCGTTATCTTATACATGCTCTACGTGAAGATCTACAGAAAAAGATGGTCTTTATTGGTGGCCCCCGTCAAGTTGGTAAGACTACATTGGCCCGTTTTCTGGCTGAAGAAAACCAACATCATGTTTATCTGAATTGGGATAATCCCAAACATAAAATACAAATAACAGCGCAGCAATGGCCACCTGGCACAGAGTGTCTGGTATTCGATGAAATTCATAAATATGATAAGTGGAAAAATCTTATCAAGGGGATATGGGACACCCGGCTCAACAGGGAAAAAATTCTTGTTACCGGGAGTTCACGACTGGATATATTCAGAAGGTCGGGAGACTCTCTGCTGGGACGTTATCATTACCATGTCCTGCATCCTTTCAGTCTCAGGGAACTGAACTCCCATACCCCGGCACTCGTCATGCCTAAAATCTGCCATGATCTTGATTTTAGTCAGTCCGACGCTCGAAACCTTGCAGAACTGTATCGCTTTGGAGGGTTTCCTGAGCCACTGCTCGAAGGTTCCGAGCGTACTCTGCTCCGTTGGCAAAATGAGCGATTTGAACGAATTTTTCGGGAAGATATCCGTGATTCTGAGAACGTGAGACTCCTCTCTCAAGTTGAACTGCTTGGGGCACTTTTGCCAACACGGGTGGCATCTCCTCTTTCCCTTTCATCCATGTCAGAAGATGTGCAGACCAGTCCTAAATCAATCATTTCCTGGATGGATCTCCTCTGTCGAAACTACTATTGTTTCCGCGTTATGCCGTATCATCACCGCCTGGAAAGGGCTCTGAAAAAGGAATCAAAGTACTATCTGTGGGATTGGTCTGAGATTGAGTCAAAGGGAGCCAGGTATGAAAATATGATTGCTTCACATCTTCTCAAATTCTGTGATTTTTATCGCTATGTCTATGGGATAAAGACCAAACTCTGGTACATCAGGGATCGTCAGGGAAGAGAGGTCGATTTCCTGATTACCTGGGGAGAAACTCCCTGGTTTATGGTGGAGTGCAAGTTAAGCAAAGGAGCAACAGGGGGACTTAATTATTTCAGTCAGCGGCTTGATGTTTCTCAAAAATTTCTCGTAACCTTTGATGATTCCCATCATTATCTTGATAAAAAAACTGGGGTTCAGGTAATTCCGGCCAGTCGTTTTCTTATGGCTCTGGT
>JAOZQU010000100.1:10334-12764 GCA_029932055.1 Desulfocapsa sp. | reverse complement strand
ATCTGATTTTCCTGAATTTGCCACCTTCCTGGTTGAACTTGGAATTGACTCCATGAGCCTTATTCCAGATACAGCCATTAAGACCCGCCTGGCTGTTCATGAAAAAGAGAAAGAAATGGGTATTGCTCCCTGATCGTCTCTCTTTTCTGTAAGCAAATATAAAGGGGCAAGGTGATTTATTCACCTTGCCCCTTTTTTTGTACCCCTTTGTGGGCATAACCGTCAGACTAAGCGTTAGTCATTAGTCGTTAACAATTGATTATTGATTATTTGTGTTGTCATTTCAGGAGATTGTCAAAATAATATCTTTATTAATAATTAATAATCAATTGACAACGGTTAATTATTAATATTTTAAAACTCCACAAATCACCAGATCTCGTCAATCACCTCTTTTATGACCTGAACTCGTTTTTCCTCCTGCTCACTCTTCAACGTTACAAAAGAAAGGGGCAGAACAAATCGTTCCTGTTCCCATATCACAAGTTTTCCTTGCTCTGCTAGCTTTTCAGCCTGGGTTTCAAGCATAAAATTAAGTCCAACGCCGGCCCTGATCATACTGACAATTGCAGATTCTTCATTTGCCGTGACGACACTTTGTGGATGAAAGCCACGTGCATGAAAGATATCTTCCATCACCTTACAATATGGACACTCCTGCGGGTTCCCGATCCAGGGAAGTTCTGCCAGATCCTGATAACTTCCACTGACAATCTTTTCCGCCATCTGAACAGGCCCCACAATCCTCAAATAATGTGTTGCAAGATGCTGAGTTGCAAACCTTTCGTCATCACACTCTCCAAAAACAAAACCACCATGAAGTTCGCCGCTTGCAACCAACTTTAAAATAATACCGGAAATAGACTGATGAAAACGAAGGGTCAGGCCTGTATCTTTTTTCCCAAAGCTTAAAACAATATCCTCAATTTTCAAAAAATCGGGATCTGTATTCAGACCTATAACTGCTTCCTCTGCCACAGGTTGAGATCTGGCTTTGTGATCTTTAACCGTTAGAGAATGTACCAGTCCACCCAAAGTTTTCATCCCATTTTCCAGTTGCTCACTCCAGGGATAGCCGTAATTTAAACGGATACAATGATCATAATGACCACTCCCTGAACAGAGCGCACCCGGCATTATGGCGATATTCTTTTTTTCCGCCAGAGTAAATAACTCATAACTATCCACTGAATGTGACATTTCAACCCAAAGACTCATTCCTCCCTTGGGCGAAGAAATCCTGGTATTATCAGGAAAATATCTGGCGATAGCCTGCCCCATGTCAGCAGCCTGTCTTCTCAAGCTATTCCGTAATTTCCTGAGATGCCTTTCATAGCCACCGCTTTTCAAGTACAGGTACAACGATCGTTGCATAAGCTGAGAGCATGCCATACTGTTGTTAAACTTCAAACGCTTCACTTTTTCTTTGAACTTCCCGGCTAGAGTCCAACCCAAACGTAAATCAGGAAGCAATGCCTTTGAAAAAGATGAACAATAAAGCACCATGCCCTGTTGGTCAAAAGACTTTAATGGTAGCGGTCGAGTTTCGCCAAAATAGAGTTCTGCAAATATATCATCTTCAACAATCGGAATTCCGCGTTCACAAAAAAGACCTACCAGTTCAGCTTTTGCCTGGGCTGTCATATCAAAGCCAAGGGGATTGTGAAAAGTTGGGTTAAGCAAAGCTGCACGGACATCATGTTCATCAAGTGCTTTACGCACGTTTTCAAGACTGAGCCCGGCTGACGGGTCAGCAGGAATTTCTATTGCCTGCATATTGAGATCTTCAATCAACTGTAGATAACAAAGAAAGGTTGGTGATTCCAAAAGAATGATATCACCCGGTCTGGCAACACTACGAAGACATAATTCAATACCGTTCATACAGCCTTGGGTAATGATAATTTCATTGCTGCAAGCACTATGCGGCATTTCAAGTGAGCGCCTGGCAATCTCCCTCCGTAACTCTTCATACCCTTCAGATGCCCCATAGCTGACACAGATACCATCCTGATAGCCTGCAGCTGCTGTTCGTACAGCTGCTGCCATCTGTTTTCCGGGAAGAAGAGCAGGAGCGGAAGCTGTAGCGCCAAAAGGAATACTATTTGGATTATTCAAGTGGCGCTGTAACATAGATGACAAAACGTTAATCGCAACCTTATGTGGCTTCACCGGCTGGATTCCCCGGTTTGGTAATGGCAAAACATCATCCAGCAGTGGCCTTGCAAAAAAACCAGACTTTTCACGAACTTCAACAAGACCTCGATTCTCAAGCTCTTCATAGGCCTGGTACACTGTGGAAATGGAACGACCAGTGACCGCTCGAAGTTTACGCAGTGAAGGAAGCTTCTCCCCTGCCCTGTACTCCCCGGTAACAATACTTTTCTCCAGCTTATTATCTTTTGCTGTATCACCCTTAATAATATCCTT
>JAOZQU010000100.1:0-10324 GCA_029932055.1 Desulfocapsa sp. | reverse complement strand
ACTTATTTTCCATTCTTTTATCCGCTCCAGCCGCAAACTGTTATGGTCATTTTTCTTACTTTCTGCATCTGTTCCTATTTCTCATCTCAGTTATAATCAGACAAAGAAAAAAGAAAAGAAAAAACGAAACTCAGGGGGGAGGAAAATGGGAACAAACAATAATCAGAGGATCTGGCTTTGGCTGATACAACCTCAAGACAGCAGCAATGGTGCAGCTTGTAAAAGTTATCCTGTAAACCTTGGCAACAAGGGAAGAAAAGTCCTCTCCATCACCAAACTTCTTTTCTGGTATGGAGCAGCCCTTACCATTGGCCTGTTTATTGGCAATCTTCATTAAATTCATTTTCTGTACTTATTCGCAAGATCGGTACAAACAACCATAAGCAGGAGAAAAAAGATGATACAATCAATACCTTCATTTTTACAAAAAACCGAAATCAATGATTATAGCGATGAAAAGACCAAACAATCGAACGCTTCATTAAAATACTTCCTGAAAAAATCAAAAAAAGGATCGGATCCACTCGCAATCATCAGTGTGCACGGAAGCAAAATTCTGAATGAACAGCTTGTTGCCAGCACTCCGGAGCAGACGAAATTTATTCGCATTACCCATGGTCTTCAGAAATTTAGGAGCAAACCACACTTTGACCTGGTGTTCTATTCACTCCCGGGCAGCGGATATGATCAGTCTGCCTTATGTGAAAGCCTATGCTACTGCAGAATGTTGCTCAGGCCAGGGGGACGATTGTTGTTCTTGATTGAACAGAACAGGCAGCACCGGCTGGTACAGCGCTTTATCTGGAAAAAAGAAATGGCAATTACCTGGCTCACCCAAGCTGGATATACTAGGATAAGAAGAAAGGAGATGGGAAAAGATGCAGTATATATCTGTGGCGAACGACCAGATCATAATTTTTAGAATATATAAAAAAAGGACTTAAGAGAGTTACTCTTAAATCCTTTTTTGTGCTCCGTACAAAACCCATTCAAAAAGTATAATTCAGCATAATTGAAGCCACAGGATAGTATTCATACTTGTCCAATTCATCCTGAATTTCCTTCTTTTGCTCCTCAAGATAATCATTCACTTCACCCTGAAACGAACCATAATCCACATCAGTAACCACACTCAAATCAGATACCGTGGCGGCTCCTTGAAACAAAACTCCAAAATCACAACTCACGCCCCATCCCGACTCTCCATGACTTGAGGTCCAGCCAATACCTAAATAAGGGGCAAAACTATTAAAATCGACCTCACCCTGTACTTGTACCAGATCAGTGAGGTAAGCATACTGGTTATATTGTGACGGGATCGCTTCCCGACTGGCAGAACCATCAAGATTAACCTTATTATCATTTAATGAAAAACCGCCAGTCAAACGAAAAGCTCCACTAAAAGGGTGCCAGTCAAGGAGCATGGTCAAATTCTTAAACTCCGGTTCCATAGTATAGTCAATTTCACTAATGGTACTATCGAAGTCAAAAATAATATAATTAATTCCACCCCGGAGAGCCAGATCATCCTGCAAAGCAAACATCACCTCAGCACCAGCGCCCAAAGTTCCAACTTTGGCACCAACGGTCACATCACCCTGAGCACCCATGACACTCTCTGAACCGACAAGGAGCATAAAAGCGGCTCCCACAACACATTTTTTATTCATAGTTTCTCCTCATGAAATAATATTATCCAATGCTATTGAATATAGTCTGGTAATATACCAAATCAAGATAATTCAAGCTTTTATCCGGTTGTTTCTTCAGATGTACAGTCACACAAGCTTGGGCACAAAACACAAAAGCGGGCAGCAAATCCTTCCGCTCTCCTCCTGGAGCGAATATCTTATATATACGTTTCATCATAGTCCCACTCAATCACGGCTGTGATGTCACTGGTCGCGTAGTCGTCCGTTACCCGCTTCGGATTAGCGTTATTATTCAAACTGCAGGGTTCCAGGTTCTATCGACACATCATTTCTCATGATTTACGAAACTGCCACCACTTCTGTTCTTTTTCCGGACTCTGCTTAAAAACAACCTCATTAATAATGGAGGTAAATGTTCATTTATATTTTTTTGTCGTCTTTTTTTTCGAATTACACAGAAAAAGACACACTAATCGTCTATTTTGTCGACTTACATAAAAACATCACATAAAAGTTGCAAATCGAAATATTCGTCGATATAATAGCAATAAAATAACATAAGACGACAAACATGGCGACTATGAATATTTCAAATCTATTAACAGAAGATGCCATTCTTGCTGAAACAGGAAGACGTATTGCTCGGTGTCGACTTGATAAGCAGTTGACCCAGGCCGATATGGCGGAACAGGCAGGCGTATCCAAGCGTACCGTGGAGCGAATAGAGGCCGGGGCTTCCGCACAGATGTCGACTATCATCCGAATTTTGCGGGTTCTAGATCTTTTGCAGGGCCTGGATCGCCTGATTCCCCAATCCACCCCTGGCCCAATGGATCTACTGAAGCTAAAAGGTAAAATACGACAACGCGCTTCGTCAAAGCGAGGGCCGATTAAATCCAATAAAAAATGGTCCTGGGGTGATGACGCATGAAGACGGTTGCCGAGGTCAGACTCTGGGGCCGCACCATTGGCGCCGTTGCCTTCGATGTAGATGCTGACATTGCCGCGTTTGAGTATGATCCTGCATTTACCGGAAGTGGTATAGAAATATCACCGCTTATGATGCCGCTTGCTGACAGGGTTTATGTGTTCCCAGAATTATCACGAAAAACCTTCCATGGGCTGCCCGGTTTACTGGCGGACTCCCTCCCGGACAAGTTTGGTAATGCTCTCATAGATGCCTGGCTCGCCACACAGGGACGAAGTCCGGAATCATTCAATGGTGTTGAACGCCTTTGCTATACCGGCACACGCGGCATGGGGGCACTAGAGTTTGCGCCCGCAACCGGCCCTAAAATCCAGCAGGCCACCCGTATTCAAATAGATAAACTGGTTGATCTTGCCTCAGAGGTACTGACACATCGCAACAACCTGCAGGCTTCATTTGGGAACAAAAACAGGAATGAGGCACTGCAAGACATTCTCAGGGTCGGCACTTCTGCTGGTGGAGCCAGAGCCAAGGCTGTCATTGCCTGGAATCCATCGAGTAATGAAGTGCGCTCCGGTCAGATCCCGGCAGGAAAAGGATTTGAATATTGGCTGTTCAAATTTGATGGTGTGGGCGGCAACCGGGACAAGGAACTTGAGGATCCCAGGGGATATGGTCTTATTGAATATGCCTATGCAAAAATGGCTACAGACGCCGGGATCACCATGAGCGAATGCCGGCTTTTCAAAGAAAATAACAGACATCACTTTATAACCCGCCGTTTTGACCGCCTTAGCGGAGGTAAAAAACTGCATATGCAGTCATTTTGCGCATTGGCGCACTATGACTATAATATTGCTGGCGCATATTCCTATGAGCAGGCCCTTATGGTCATACGACAACTTGGCCTGCCGATGAACACAATAGAAGAACAATTTCGCCGTATGGTGTTCAACATCATAGCCCGCAATCAGGATGATCATGTGAAAAATATCGCATTCCTGATGGATAAATCAGGAGCATGGTCGCTATCACCTGCCTTTGACATGACCTACAGCTTCAACCCGTCCGGTACCTGGACGGCAAGCCACCAGATGACAATGAACGGCAAACGTGATGACTTTAGCCTGGAAGACTTTAAGGCATGCGGAAAAACCGCCTCGATGAAACGCGGCCGCGCCCAAGCGATTGTCAACGAGGTAATCGAAACAGTTTCACACTGGAGGAATTATGCCGACGAAGTTGGTGTTCCGGTGATCCTGCGTGACAAAATTCAAAGTTCGCTCAGGGTGGAAGGTTTTAAATAAAGGCGTAAACAATGGTTATCCATAAAAATTCAAATCAAGGAATCACATGGAACTCGTAAACCCAGGCCTGATGTGGCTAAGTATTGGTGTCATCCTCTTTGTCCTGGAAATGGCTGTTCCAGGTTTTATTCTCTTCTTTTTTGGGTTGGCAGCCTGGATCACAGCGCTGGGATGCTATCTTTTCCATTTGAACCTCAACACCCAGCTAGCAGTTTTCCTTGTTTCATCACTCATTACCCTCTTTAGCCTGCGAAGTGTTGTCAAAAAAGTTTTCACGGGTGATTCTAAAGATGACGAAGAAGATTCAATCATGGCAAAGGGTGGTGAGAAATGTGTAGTAAGCGCTGCCATCACTCCTCCTGCAGAAGGACAAGTCAAATTCTCAGGAACATTCTGGCGGGCCGAAGCAATAGAAAATATTGCAGAAGGTGAAGTCGTCGAAATAGTAAAACAGAAAGATCTGCTCATTACCGTTCAAAAGATTAAATAACATCCCCCTCATTTCAAGGAGAAAATTATGGAATCCATAGCTGCCCTTGGCATTCTTATTGCCTTTATGGTTGTTATTCTCATCAAAACTGCAGTGATTGTTCCCCAACGTAAGGAATTTGTGGTGGAACGTCTTGGGAAATACAAGGGAACCCTGCAGGCGGGATTCCATATTCTTATCCCGTTTTTTGACCGGGTTGCCTATAAACGCAGCCTGAAAGAAACACCCATCGACATCGCAGCCCAAACCTGTATTACAGCAGATAACGTCACCCTTGAAATTGATGGTATCCTTTATATCCAGGTCATTGACTCCAAAAAATCAGCCTATGGAATCGACAATTTCCACTTTGCTGCCTCTCAACTTGCCCAAACCAGCCTTCGCTCTGCCATCGGTAAAATTGATCTGGACAAGACCTTTGAAGCCAGAGAAACATTAAATGGACAGGTTGTTATGGCACTCGACGAAGCTGCAGGAAACTGGGGTGTCAAGGTATTACGATACGAAATTAAAGATATCCAACCGCCACGCACTGTACTGGAGGCCATGGAAAAACAGATGAAGGCCGAGCGGGAAAAACGGGCTGAAATTGCACGATCTGAAGGTGACAAACAGTCAACAATCAACAGGGCCGAAGGTGACAGGGCTGAAGCCATTGCCCTTTCAGAAGGCGAGAAGATGAAGCGGATCAATGAGGCAGAAGGAAAGGCTAAAGAGATTACAATGGTGGCGGAAGCGACTGCTGAAGGTATCCGCAAAGTAGCAGAGGCGTTAAGCCTGCCTGGTGGTAACGAAGCAGCAAATCTGGAAGTGGCAAAAAGCTATATCAAGGAATTTGGAAACCTGGCAAAAGAAAACAACACCATGATTCTTCCGGCAAACTTAACAGATGTAGCAGCCATGGTTACTGCTGCCATGTCAACTGTCAAGCAGACGAACGCAAAGCAGGTGCCAAAGGCGGCTGTAAGAAAACCAGCTCCATCTCGCCCGCGTTCCCCACAGGTGCCCTGAAAAAAAACACCCTTGGAGCGCATAAAAACAATCTTCTTCATGTCTGAACAAATGCTTCAGACATGAAAATGATTTCTCCATTCAGCTAAGGAACGAGGAATAAATAAGTAGGACAATTTAGGCGCTCTGATTTAGGTTAAGTTCGGAGTCTCGTGCCTCGCTTCCCTGGTTGCATCGATTGAACAAAACCGCAGAACTAGCAGCGCTAATTTGAGGATTTCGGAGTCTGCGCTTACCTGTGATTGAGAAGCATCCAAAATTGGCCTGAAGCAGAGATGCGTTAATGTTCTAGTTATTTACTTCCCGTTCCTAAATCACAAAACCTGATCACAATACTCCAAGGCCTTGAGATAAATATCTCCCAACTCATCTTTTTTTATGCAGGCTTCCTCTAATGCACAGTGGCAAGCCCTCATCTCACCGCGTTCATAACATTCCACAGCCTCAAGAACTGCAGCATAGGGGCCGGTTCGTGAAACAAGCACTGTTTTAACGTTCTCACTCACGGGTATTTTTTTCATGAGTTCTTTCATTGGCTTGTCCAGCATGGCATCAATCATTGAAAAGAGCCCAACCAAAAACAACTCATCTGATTTCTCCTGCATTGGCCCCTGACTGGCAAGGAGTTCACAAAATTTTGCCCTTACCACAGCGAGCTTCACAAGTTCTTCCGGTTTATCACTGGCAATTTCAGAAATAAGTATCAGAAGAATAAAGCGTCGGAACCTCTTGCCCCCAAGAAAGGAAATTGCCCTTGCAACAGACTTCACTTTTTCCAACAGGTAAAAATGAGCAGAATTCAGATAGCGAAGTAACTTATATGTAAGAGCCACATCAGCGGAAACGATTTCTTCGAGTCGCTTGATTGTTGTCTTTTTTTGACTTACTTCAGCCAGAAGTCGAATCAAATTAACCTTCACCGACGTGAGTTCACCTATCTGTGTTAATTCGGGTTTACTGAAGAAAAACCCCTGAAAATAATGAAAGCCAAGTTTCATGGCCTTTTCAAACTCATCGTAGGTCTCGACTTTTTCTGCGAGTAATTTCAGGTGATCAAACCGAGCCATTTTATAAAGCATTTTGTGCACTCCATCCACCGGCGTCAGCAAAAAATCAACTTTCACGATATCTGCAAGTTCAAGCAGAGGATCAAAGCGATGATGATAAACGAAATCATCGAGTGCCAAGGTGTAACCTTCTTTTTTCAGTTTTTTACAGGCTGCAATGATCTCTGGAGTCGGTTCAACATCTTCGAGGATTTCCACCACTAATCGATTCTTTGGAAAAGCTGCAGGAATATTTTTCAGAAGAAGTTGCTCAGGAAAATTGACGAAACAGGGTTTGGAGCCAGTAATTTTTTCAATGCCTTCTGTGAGAAAAGTACTGGAAAGAAGAATGGAAGTGGCTCTATTGCCTTCGGTCTTTTCCAGGGAAAGATCGTCGTTCCCACGAAAGAGAAGCTCATAGGCATACAGTCTTTTATTGAAAGAAAAAATAGGTTGTCTTGCAATACAGAGTTCCATAAGCCACCAAGGAAAAACTATTTTTTTCTTTTTTTATCACGATTTTTATCGCGAATGAACAGTTGAATAGGAATCTTATCCAGACCAAGTCCGTCCCGAAATCTATTGGTTAGATACCGTTCATAGGAAAAATGAACACCTTTTGAGCTGTTACTCATGATCACAAACTTTGGCGGCCTGCTTCCCACCTGGGAAGTGTAGTAAAACTTCAATCGTTTGTTCTTATAAATAGGCGGTGAATGATCCTCAACAGCATCCCTGAGCAGTCTGTTCAGAGCAGATGTTGGAAACACAGAGGTAAACTGGCGATAAACTGAACCAATGGTCGGAAAGAGACGTTTAATCCCATAGCCGGTCAGGGCCGAAGCCGTGAGCAATGGTGCAAACCCGACAAAAGGGACAGCAAGGGCTATCTCTGCCATTATCTGCTGCTGACGCTCTTTATCATCTTTTACCAGATCCCATTTATTTACAAGAAGAATCAATCCCCTGCCCTGCTCCTGGGTATAACCGATCACCTTGGTATCCTGTTCTGTGATACCTTCTCCGGCATCAATAAGGACAACGGCAATGTCACATTTTTCCAGTGCAGCAAGCGCCTTTAAGATGGAAAATTTTTCCAGCTTTTCTTTGGTTTTCCCTTTTCTCCTGATTCCGGCAGTATCGATGAGTAGATAGTTATGTTTTCCGTGGGTAAGTAGAGTGTCCACCGAGTCCCTGGTGGTACCGGAAACTGAAGAAACAACCATGCGATCCTGGCCGAGAATCTGATTGATCATGGAAGATTTTCCCACATTGGGGCGTCCAAAAAATGCGACTTTCACGGTATCTTCAGGAAGATCAAGTCCATCTTCACTTTCCAGCAGACTCTCCTCCAAAGCATCCATCAATGTATAATAGCCATACTTATGCTCGGCAGATACGGCCCATAATTGCTCCACGCCAAGTTCATAAAACTGGGAAAGCTGTTCATCTTCCTGTTCCGGACCGTCAATTTTATTCACCACATAAAAAATAGTTTTCTCAGTTCGACGGAGAAGATTGGCGACTTCTTTATCCGCCGGGGTCACACCCTCCCTGCCATCAAGCAGAAAAAGAATAATATCCGCTTCTTCTATGGCAGCGAGCGCCTGATCACGGATATGTCCACCCATGGAATCACCGCTGGCATCTTCAATGCCGCCCGTATCAACCAGCATGAAAATTTTATCATTCCACATGACTTTTTCATAGTGACGATCACGCGTAACTCCTGGAGTGGGGTCGACCAGGGCCTTTCTTGAACGAGTAATACGATTAAACAGTGTCGATTTCCCAACATTGGGACGACCGACAAGGGCAACAATTGAATGTGTTTGAATAGGCATAGTTTACTTCTTGATGTCAGCGATGAAGGAGTTAGATGAGGCAATGGCAACATTCATAGATTTTATCAGTTCATCAATCTGTCCTTCAAGGTTGGCAAATTCCGACTGCAGGGAACCAATAGCCTGTGCATTGAGATTATGTTTCAAAAAAAGGACATTATCATGAAAGATTCTCAAAACGGGATCCATGGTCTGTTCTGCAATTTTCATGCTTGCCAGCATTTCATTATATCGTTTTTTAGTAGTCTTTAACTGTTCTTCGCTTGAACGACGCAGAGACTTATTTTCATACTGTTTCAACTCCGCCTTCCACTCTTTAAAAAGTGCGTCAGCCACAGATTCGATTTTATCTATACGTGAGGAGACTTCATCAGCTGCCCCCTTACTTTTCTCATATTCTTTATTCAGTTTATCATAAGCTTTTTTCAGATCCGTCTCTTCCAGCTTAACGATCGAATCAAACTG
Source organism: Desulfocapsa sp. (assembly GCA_029932055.1). Taxonomy (GTDB): domain Bacteria; phylum Desulfobacterota; class Desulfobulbia; order Desulfobulbales; family Desulfocapsaceae; genus Desulfocapsa. The sequence continues at coordinate 1,581 of JAOZQU010000100.1, read as the reverse complement.
TTCCAGGGCTGATTGAAACTGTTTCTGGGCATCTTCCTGGGAATCACGACCTGCCTCAACCCTGTCAACCAGTATATCTCTCTTATGTACGCCAACTTTTTCCATGGCCCCGTAGTAGGTGCTGGAACAGGCTGTCATAAGAAAAAGAAGAAAAATACAGGAGCAGCAGAAAAAAATTTCTTTACGTAACAACTTCATTTCTTTGACCTCATTAAACAATACAAATAATTTATTCCAGGGAAATTGAGAAAAGACATAATAACTTAAAAATAGCCCCTAGCTATAAGTAAAAGCAAGTAAAAAAGCAATGGCAAGAAAAAGAAAAAACGAGGAAATGGGAGTCGGCACTAAAAACGGCGAATTAAAAAAGCAGCGACCTGCCGACAGCAACGTACCAGGATGGATTCTTTACGAAATTCAGAAAAGGTTGAGGGACGATAAACAGCGGTCTGACCAAGATCGGGGAGAATAAGCTTTTTCGGAGAAACGCCTTGTAAAACTCCCTCTAGATGCCATTTTTTCATGGGAACCCTCCGTCGTAGAAGCTTTTAGAAAATGCCTTCTTCTAAAAACTTCTACACACTATCACAGGGACTCGATACGGTCAACAAAAAACCACAACATATTGAGACAAACAATTCCTGACACACACTATGCGGTGGCCAGTTCAGTTGTACAGTACCATTAATGGCTCCATAACATCTTGATTTGCCCGATCATTTTTCTCTCTTTTGCCACATGCCATCAAGATAGAGATAATGGGGGTTGAAACGGCTTTTATAATTCATGGCCGCCACCTCCTCGATATAATATCCAAGATAAAGATATGGAATATCAAGCTTCAAACATGTTTCTACCAGAGTCAGGATATTAAAGGTTCCAGGGCTGCGAGCAGCATCATCAGGATCAAAATAAAAATAAACCGCATTCATCCAGTTTTTTCCGACATCCACAATCCCGGTACCAACAAGTCTTCCCTGCAGACGATAGCGAATTTCCATGCCCTGTGTAATCCGGTTCATAAAAAAACCATCATAATAGGACTTGCCATCATTTTTTTTATGTGGATAACGGTGGCTGAGAAATTTTTCACAAAGTGCAATATTTTCGTTACTGGCCTCAAAAGGCGCAAATTCAACCTCCAGATCCTGATTTTTTTTCAGCACTCTTCGCTGATTACGATTCAACTTCATCTCTGTGGGATGAATACGTATAGGGATGCAGGCTGAACAGGCAGGACAGTGCATGGTATACAGACAGTTCCCGTTTCGTCTATAACCGGAAGCCAGAAAGAGTTCCATCACATGATCCGTAAGCGGAGAAAACAGTGCCTGATAAAAATAGGCGTCATGGGGGAGATGGTAAGGGCACTCCACGGCCATCTCCGCAAAATAATGGTCTACCTGAGGTTCCAGCAGACTAAATTCATGTGCACATTGTTCATCGTAAAGAGACACTGTTCTACCTACCCGACCCGGTTCAACCGGAAATAGTTAAGTTCACTGGACTTTTTTCAGTTCCCCTTGAGGGTATAGCCGTCAGGCTAAGAGATTTGCCTTGTCTGCCAATAGTTTTTAACTA
>JAOZQU010000312.1 GCA_029932055.1 Desulfocapsa sp. | reverse complement strand
TTGTTGTACACGCGTGTCTTGAAGGAAACGTTTTCTCAGTGCTATTAACTTATCAGTCTGCCAATTACTCTTATCATTGCTGATTCTGATGCGCCAAAGTCGCTCGAGATTAGCTTTAACATACACGTTTGCCGGATCCGTGCTCAGAATCTTCAACAAATCCTTTTCTAACGATGACGCGGCGCGTGAAAATGATACATCACCAGATTGGATCAATGCTGCAAACCGCGTCAGTGCAGCCATTGACTGAGCTTCACCACTGGTTGGTAACAATTCTGCTGCTTCAGAGGCTGCAGCTGAGATGTTCTTCATTTCCCCTTCCATAGTCTTTAGTCCCGATCGTTCCAACATTAGCATGGCATGCATACTTTTCAAGAGTCCGAGAGCATATCGATCGCTTGGTCGTTGGGTCCTTTTTTCAAAGGCGCGCATCAGGTATTCAAACTTCTCCAAGTACTGTGCATAGCGTTTTGAAGAAAAATCTACGCCTGCAATCCGTATTTGCATGTACAGCGCGGTTGCATCCATAAAATACAATTCGGGAAGGAGTTCACGCAGTCCTAATCCGCCAATATCATGAGGTACTTTGATCCATCCTGAAGGAAGTCTGGACCTATATGATCGAATCTTTAACCAATCTTCTCTTACCTCCTCGATATAATAGGAAAACCCGTCGATGTCGAAAGGTTCAATTTTCCTCATTTTCGCATCAATATTGGGTTGTGCTCTAACATACATGACGTCTGAATAAGCATTAGCTACCTGGTATAGCTGTTGCTCAGTAAATTTTCTCGGCGCAAAGCTAACCTTGGTAACAGGCAATTGAGTTACAAAAGAAATTTGGTTCTCTGCCGCTACTCCCGAAGGAATAAGCGATGTCTCGCTAATTCCCTTACGCAAAAACTCCAAGCTTATGAGTAAGTATATTTGATTTTTCACATTCTGAAACTGCCCCGAAAGTAGGAGCGCAGCTCGGCCTTCCTGCAATTTACCGTTGGCACAGCATTCTTCACCCATAATTCGCTTTAAAATCAATTCATTTAAGCACGTATCAGGATCATCATGTTCTGTTTGTATATACACATAGCCGAGCGAGCCATAGCCTATCTGTGAATACAGTCCATCAAGCTGGATCAACAGGGACAACATCTTCCCTGCCTGATCAAGGGGTAGAGAGGGGTCCTTCACACCAGTAAACTGCTTAACGTAGTTATTTACGTTGCCTTCGAATACAATAAGTTCACGACATGAATGCGTTATACCACCCCCATGGGCTATTCCCACACCCAGGCCAACAAAAGTGCCGGAGAATAAACAAAGTACTGACAATAGAAGAAGAGACATCGGTGAGACAATGGAAACATCTTTGTGTCGAATGGGCAATGCCATTGGTTTCTGTAACATGTTAAGGCCCCCTTTCCACCAGCACATCCATAATGGCCATCAGATCCCCACTGTAGTTCGAATCAGCAGCAGCTTCAGTAATCGTTTTTTTCTCAAGATTTCTAATATATGCCAGGACAAGGTCTTGATCGATAGCACTGTTGGTTAACGACTCTTTCTCCAGAGCCTTTTCCCATTGTATACGCGCATTGGAAAAATACTTTTTTGCATCGTTGTAACAATCATTCTTCAGTGCTTTAATGCCATGGGCGATACTGGTATACACGTCAAACTCTGCTCCAAGCACCATTTTTACGATAGCAGTCTCAAAATCACCTTGGACGTTTTTTTTAGGATAAGAAAGTAAATGAAAATCAAGTTGCGCACTGCTCCCTTCATGGTGACGAACCGGTATTATCATCATAAAAATATTAGCCTTTAACGCCTGTTCGCCATTCTCCTTGCTGGCTTTAACTGTCCCCCATATCTCTAACAAAACATCCCGATTGTTAAGCGTTTTAACCAAACCAGGGACAAAGTCAGATCCATCAGGGTTTGGGGCACGATTTGCGCAAAGTACTGGTTTGGTTTGGGTATTAGGAAAAAGATTTTTTAATCTGGATCGCAACTCAAGTAAAAATTCGAACTCATACTCGCTTGTCAATATTTGCGTTGTTCCTGCATCACTCTTGAGTTCCAACTTATCCAGAACAACTTTTAGACCATCGGTCTGATTAATGCCTCTACAACCGGCTAAAGATTGAGCGGACGCAAAATCACACAGCGCTATCCCTAATAACCATCCGAATGCAATCAGTCGAAACACTCTCACTGCTTACCTCCTGTATTGGAAGGATTCCAGTCAAAACCAAACGCTTCAAGCGCAGTTATCAATGTCTTTTGAGTATCTTCATAATTTTCTTTTTGGGCTCCTCGCACCGTTTGCTGCCAGCTAGTCAGACCTTCAGTCAAAGGTTTTTCAAACAGCACTTTATAGGACATGAGCGCATCCCGCGCCATTGGGTGTTCTAGCTTTCCTATAATTTCAATTGCGGTTTGATGAGTTTGCCATCGAAACTGTCCCTTACGTTTAGAGAGAACGGTAGCAAGGGTTTGAGAAACAGCACCAGGATGACTCAGTCCAAGAACAAAGAGTCCCTGATTCGCAGCTATTTCTGTGTTTACAGAACCGTATTCTAATGCTCCCACCAAAGGCATTATCGCTGCCTCACCGTACGCCGACAGTGTCAGTGCTGCGGCCTTAGCTTTTCCGATTTCCACCTCTTCTTGATGCAGTGTTTGGAGAAGCTTCTCAACGGCTTCAGCCGACTCCACCTCGAGACGCTGGTACTCCAATGCATGCTGCACCGAATCCTTAAAAGTAAACGCCAACCAGAACAACAATAACGGCAAAAGAAGTTTGGACAGCACCTCGACCCAACGTTGCCATGAGGATGAGGCACCTTTCTTTAGCTTAATGATGTTATTTTCCAGTTCTGTGACGCGGCAAGCAAGTTCAACACTTCCGGTTTTGTTGCTGGATGAATCCATCTCTTTGATGCACTCCTCTTCCTGTTCACACATCGCTTAATATCATTCCTTGCCGAATGGATAACAAGAAACTTGATAACCTTCCATGATCCAAATCTCTGCTTATCTTCTCATACACAGCCTTCATTGGTTACAGTGATGTACAAACAACCATGATTTACACATACGGAAAGAGCGTTAATCTTAAAGAGATCAAAATGACGTTAACGATAAATTGGCACGTTGAGGTTTGGATAGATTCAAACATTACAATGGGAAGGTTAATCAAGCGAGCAAAGTTGAAAACAAACTTTCTTCCTGTGTTTTCTCACCACAATAAAAATGAACCTCAATTTTTTCCATACCATATTCTGAGTAATATTGCTGTAAGAGTTATCCATTGGCAAGCTCAAGTATTTAAGAAAAATTGCAACTTTATCTTCTTCCTGATGATATGCCCTATGCCTATTTCCTTGCCAATCACTATTAAAATCGATTTTATGGTATCATAA
>JAOZQU010000311.1 GCA_029932055.1 Desulfocapsa sp. | reverse complement strand
GACTGGCATCACCGATTCCTACACCTTGAGTGAAGTGGTAGGCCTTGGTAATGGCATCATAGTCATGGCAGACGCCACAGGTCTGTTTAGGGCTGTAGGCAGGGCCGGCTGCATAGACAGCGCCGTTAGCCATGGTGATGGTATCACTCATGTCCAGTTGCAGATTAACACTTACCCCATTCCTTGATTTAAGGGCATAGGCATCCTGTATGGGTGGGCCGGGTCTTCTGAATGCGTTATCAGCATCTCCTCCGTTATGTTTATGGCAGAGGGTGCAGCGCATGTTCGAACTATGCCCGTCGCCAAAATTATCCGTGTAGTGGTTAGTTGCCGTATGGCATACTTGACAGATACCCTCGTATGGGGCAGTGCTTGTGGCGTAATCTGTCCCGGTTGCGTTGTTGGAAAATGTGGTTGGAACAGTTGCAAGGGGAACACCGAAGTCAAGGTCGTCGCTTTCTTTGCTTACCTCGTCATGAACCATATATACATTGGAATCTCCATGGGGGTCATGGCAGTCCCAACAGAAACCACCACCGGCACTGTCGCTGTGCCTGAGGCCGAAATGTGTTGAATCAACCTCAACGGTTCCGGTAACAAGAGGATAGCTGCCGGATTCATCAGCCGGTGGCTGATAGCCGGCTGCAGCAGTGGCATGACAGGCCAGGCAGACTCCGTTTGCTCCTCCTGTTCCTTCTATATTTGCAAGCCTGAAAGGATTGCCAGCTTCATCATGACTGGAATCGTTATCGTGGCAATAGGCGCAGTCGAGGCCTGCTCCAGGATTGCCGGAGACAGCATAGTTTGAGGTGGATCCATGTCCGGAAGTCTGCCATTCCGTTGCATTAATCGAGGCAAACACGCCATTTCCGAAGATGTAGTCATTAGTGTCCGGATCAGGGGTCATATGACAGGACTGGCAGTTGCCGGCTGCCTTGAACCCTTGAGTATGGTCATGGCAACTGGTACATTTTGCACCACTGAAATGGGTAGCCCTGGTTCCGTCATTGCGCCAGAACATGGTCTGTGTATGGCAGACCTGACATACACCATTGGGGCTTGAGTCATCTCCACCGTCCAGACCATCGTTGGTGGCCATGGTTTTGGGGCCGCCAAAGACAACAGAGGTTCCGTTTATTTCATCATTAATAAACTGACCATAAACCAGAGAAATGGACTTGGTTCCGTAAAAAGCGTTTTCACCGGTTCCTGTGTTTAAAAAAGAAATTTCAGTGGCATTGGCACTGAGCACCTTATACCAGAAGAGATCATCGCCAACAGTGGCAAGCAAAACCAGCCCCCGATCGGAACCGTTTTTTGCGCTCCAGGTTGCGGGATCTGTCCAGGCCGGATCATGAACTGTTAAGGCGGAAATGAACAGGGTGGTGATATCACCCACCGTTTCCTTATACGATCCGTAGAACTCTACCAGCTTGTAATCAGGATCGGTTAAACCACCATCTTTGGTCATACCATTTGGATGATGGGGGTTATGGCAGTCCAAACAGGTCTGCCCCCATAATCCATAGGCGCTATTCCCGATAATTGTACTTGAATGGGTGGCCATCTCCGGTGCCACTTCAGTGGAGTAAGGAGGGGCATTTACATTGTGACACTGGAAGCAATTTGGAAAATTACCATTGCCTGGACCGCCGGGGTGGCATGCGTCACACATATTCACATCATAATTTTTACTGTGATAGGCATAGGATGAATAAGGTGTCAGAAGCGTTGCTGTTATCAGAAAGCACCAGGACCAAAAAAAATTCTTCATACGTTTTCCTCTTGATAATAATGAGGTTGAGAATTGGGCCGACTTGTTTACCTGATGTTTTGGCGGGATTGACGGCAGGAAATGGCTATAAGGCAAGTATCGTTGATGGTCTATGCAATTTTTATACCTTTTGATAATGGGTATCGTTAAATAAGGAGAGTGGAAAGCCTTTTTAGGGAATCAGTGAGTTCGTGAAAACCGTACAGCGTTATCAGGGCAAGGTGTCAGGGGATTTTGAAACTACTCCATGGCAACAAGATGGAAGAGAATTTTTTTGAATTGTTTACTTTTGTTGGGCTATCACAAATGAGAAAAAGAGATATGGAGGGTGAAATAGCTCATCCGGTACTGTGTGAAAAGACACTGCGTAATGGGGCAAAGCAAAAAATGGGGCAGTACAGGTTAGGTTGAAGGGATAGAATCAGTCGATTATACCCGGGAGAATTGTAGACACCAGAGTACAAGTGAAAAACCAAACACGTAACTGGAATGGAGAAGAGTATAAATTTTTTTGTAGCAAGTGACAAGGGGAGGCAGGTTGAAATAGAGGAAATAGCGAATAGACGCGAATAGACGCGAATAGACGCGAATAGACGCGAATAGACGCGAAAATGTTGGGTTTCGTTACACTCAACCCAACCTACGGGCTACTTGACCACCCGGGATATTAGGTGGAGTGGACAGGTTGTGGTTAAGCGGAGTCAAAACCACCCAATTTATACTTTTGAATTTGTTTCGTATTTCGATATTCGTATTTCGTATTTTCTGCCCGAAGGGTATCATGTTCTTAAACAGTTACAACACAGCCACATTCAAGATCCAGTTTGACGGGTGAAGTAAGTCGCCTTGTTTTTTCTTTACGCACATGCAGCACTAACAATGTTGTTGGATCGAAGACCACGATATCCTTAACACCTTGAGAGAGGTAAAAAGGTGGACCGATCTGAAGATCTTTTGCTTCGTACCCTTTGCTGACAACTTCAATAACAGCTTCCGGTATAGTCGTCAGGGCTTGCTCCTGTTCCTCTTCCGGAGGCTCTTTGCAGAGGATGCTGATATCCGGACGTTTCAAACCATTCTGGAATTTGATATAAACATCCCGAATATGGAGACAGGCGCACCCCTGTTTTACAGCCTTGTCAGTTGGCTGGATTGATCCGCTTATTCTGTCCACATGTTTTTGGTGACGATACAAAGGCTGAGCTTCCCAAATAGGTAGATCTCCAACAATTTCCAGCCTCACGCCTAGTTCCTCGGCTCTGAGAAACATTGAATCCAATTTCATAATACAGTATCTCCAATTTGAATGGTAAAAAAAGTCCTGTTCCAACAGATCCTATATTACCTCATAGCATCTTTTATATACCATGACTTCAAGGTAGGTCGGAGTCTCCGCTTACATGCGGTTGAACGGAAAAAAATTACGTATGATTGTTCCGAATGGTTAATTATACCTGTAAATAAGCAGAAATAAAAGCAGGAGTGAAAACCAACATTGCAAACAGAGCGAATGGAGCCAGCATTATTGGTCGAACAGGACATGGGTGGTGGAGGGTATTCAGGTGATTTTACGGGGTAAATTATGGGTTTCGTGGGATTTAGCCCAACCTACGGACTACAAAGCCACGGATTTTGGGAGTGATTAAATTTTAAA
>JAOZQU010000099.1 GCA_029932055.1 Desulfocapsa sp. | reverse complement strand
TCAATAATCAATTTTCAATTACTAACAATTAATGCTTAGCCTGACGGCTATGCCCTTTGGGGTATAAATACCTTTAAAAGAATAATTACAGCAAAAATCACGCGAAACGCGAAATTTTAAAATACGTTCCCTGTCCTGACTTCATTATGCAGGGTCATCTCTGCCCAGTCCCATGGTACGCTGTCAATAACAGCTCCCACCATGGTGGTCTGATCATTTCTTACCTTCCATTTTTCCTGCAGATGGAGTCTAAAACTATAACCGGCACCATGTATCACAGCATCAAAACTCCCATTTTGGGTTTGAAGTTTTCTGGGTATGTCTGTAAGACAAACACCAAACCGGGATACATCTCTAAGGGTAGCGCCGCACAAACCATTCTCATCGCAAATATACACAGTCATCCCATCCATACTGCTTCGAACATGTTGTCGTCTCTCCATCTCCCCTCCGATATGTATATTCCATTTTATCCGGTATCTTTGGATTAACCTCACCATTTCCATGGCTATCAGTGGTGCTAAAGTTGAATTTCGTTCCTCTATTATTTCTCCAGCACACTGACCTTATGGAGAACGATTCCCACATGCATATTATTTTCCGATTCATAAAAAGTATATCACCAATACACCGGAACTAGAAGGTATTTTTTAAAATTACGGGAGTAACACAATAAAGTGTGTCTGACTTTTAGACAAAATGGAGGGAGGATTTGTACAATCTCAAACTCAAAATTTTGAGCTTATAATGAACAGAAAGCCGGAGATTATTAAATACTTCAATGGGGATAGTTACGGGGAAAGCACACATCAATGTTTGCTAATCAATCACTTTTGATTTTTTAAAAACCATTTTACGTCTTGAAAATGCAGCTTGAGGAGTCTGTTGGTCTTCATTGTCAGTTGGCTCTATTGGCGGAATATAAGGTGGTGGTTCAAAAAAAGCTTCAGGATCATCCCCCCCCAATATTTCTTCATCAAGTCCTGGAAAAGACTCCTGTTCCCTTATTACTTTTGCAGTTTTCTTTTTGGGGCGTCCATACTTCCTGGACTTAACAGGTGAATTGGAAGCATTCCCACCAGACGGACTCTTCAACTCTTCCATGATCAAGATTTCATCTTTGCCGCTAACGGTAAGAATAACTTTTCCCCGCCTCACTTCTTTAACCAGGGCAGCACCAATAGCATCACCCTTATAGTAAATATCCTGGGTTTTCTTTTTCTTATCCTTAATAATTGCCATCTGTTGATTCAATTTCCCTGTAACAGTGCCCAACAGGATAAGATCCATGCTAGTCGCTTTCAGGACGACAGGAGGTTCTTCTTTTTTAACTGTCTCTTTTGATATTATTTTACCAAAAAGACCTCGTTTCGTAATTATTGCATAATTTTCTGTTTTTGCTTTTACATTCGACTTGCGGGTCTGCGGTGAGCTATTACGTCTGCCTGCCGCCTCCCCCTTTTCCCCGGTTTGCGCTATATTTTTTGCTGTATCCAACACAAGGGCATTATCGAGCAACCTGCAAAACAATTCCACCCCTCCAACCACAAAAAAAGTCAGTAATACAAATGAAACAATTATGGTGGAGCGCTTTAGCATAGATTCTCAGTTGCTATTCAAGTGATAGCTGGTAATTTCCATAACCGCTGTCCTGTAACTGTTTAGGAGCGCCTCAGATGCCAAATAGAAAGCTTGGCTTCTGCACAATACCCTGCAAATGAAAAGGAAACGAGGTACGTTTCTGCTGTCTTTTCATTTGAGATATCATCCTTTGTGCGTGCTTACTCTTTTTCAAAAGCTCGGGTAAGGCCTCGAGTTCCCCAGTAAAAGAAAGCGTTGCTGCTTTTAATGTTGAGCGCAAACCAAGGGTTCCTGAAAATTTTCCTTTCAATTCTTTACCAATAAATTTTCCGTTCTTACATTGCAGTTTTTTATTTTTCAATTCGAGTTCTGTTGTAAACTCTTTCAGATCGATTGACTTCAGCGAAAGAATCGGTAAAAGCAACCCGAAGTTTCCGTTAGCTAAGGCTATACTCCCTTTTCCAGCGGCCTCATAATTTCCTTTTTCCCAGGCACCATGGTAGTCTCCGCTTCCCGACACAGTACCTGTTATTGCACGTCCAGTGGCATTGGATAAAAATGGGATACGGGTAGGATCGAGATCTTTTATAAGAATATCTTTAATCGTAAATTCTTTATCCTTTTTATCTACAATCAGGCTAAAACGGTGCTCCCCGCCAAAAGCATCAATTTTTGTTTCAAACCGTGACTTTGGTGCTGAGATATCCGGGCTGACAGAAACATGGTCGATTGTAAAAAGTTCTTGTTTAACTGCAAGGTTACTGCTGAAACGAACATTATCTGCAACAAAACTGAACGGAAAACCGAAACGAAATCTTTCAATGCTGCAATCAGTTCCAGGCAGCAACTGCTCCAGATTGGCTTCACAATACAGCTTCACTTTTTCCGCCGGAAAGCGAAAATATAGTAAAACCGCACTCAACAAAACAGTGTACACAAACAAAACAAACAAAAAAGATGATTTGCTTTTAAAAAAGCTCATCACTTTCCTCCTTTTAAAATGTGATGGAGTCGTAAAAAAGTCAGGGTATAAACTCCGACTTCAACACCACCATTATATAACCAGGTTAAATAAATAACCCGTAAAAAGGATACCGGTGCCAACAACAGCGATAAAAACAGCTATCAACTTTGGTTTGAGTACTTTACGGAGGATTACTATTTCCGGCAAAGACAGAGCAATGACGCTCATCATGAATGCCAGTACAGTGCCTAAAGCTGCACCTTTACCGAGCAGTGCTTCCACTACCGGTACAATTCCTGCGGCATTGGAGTACATGGGAATTCCAACCACAACCGCAGCCGGAACTGACCACCAGGCATCTTTACCCATGATCGAGGCCATGAAGGTCTCAGGTACATATCCATGAATAAGAGCGCCCACAGCAATACCTGCGACAACATAAAGCCAGACTTTGCCGACAACATCACGTACCGCTTCTTTGCCCCGGATGATACGATCTGTCCAAGTCAATTTTTCTTCAAGCACAACCATCTCAGCAGACCGCAGTTCCTGTACCCAATCTTCAATCCAGTGTTCAATATTGAAGCGACCAATCACCCAGCCGGCTGTTATGGCAATCAACAGGCCCGTACCTAGATAGAGCAAAGCAATTTTCCAGCCGAGTAAACCATAGAGCAGAATCAAAGCGATTTCGTTAACCATTGGGGCTGCTATGAGGAAAGAAAAGGTAACACCCAATGGAACACCGGCCTGCACGAATCCCAGAAACAGGGGTACAGCAGAGCAGGAACAGAACGGGGTAAAAATGCCTAGAAGTGCTGCCATAACATTGCCTCTGCTCTCCCGTTTTCCGGCCAGGTATTTTCGGGTTCGTTCCTGGGTAAAAAATGAACGAATCATACCAATAACAAAAACGATCAGGGTCAGAAGCATCATGACCTTTGGCGTATCATAAACAAAAAACTGGATCGCATCTCCCAGATGACTGCCTTGGTCAAGACCAAGCAGGGAATAAGCAAAGAAACAGGAAAACGGCATAAGCTGTTTATAGACGACATACCAGACCGCAAGGCCGGCTAGACCGATAAGGGTCATCTTAGTCCTGTTCATATTTTTCATCTCGGTTCCTGCCGCCTGGCTGGATTCTGTTTTCGCTCAGCCGCAGCCGGGGAGTTGAACTGGTTCCATATGTGTTCCTCGTATTATTTATTTGCGCAGTCACGCAGGACTAATGCCTCAGGCAGAGCCTTGCGCATCCGGTTCAATTCTTCATCACTGTTTAGCCAATGATGGAGTTCGGAAAGCATGGTTTGTACGTATTCCGTCTCACTCTCATCAGCAAGGCGATAGATCATCCAAGTACCCTGCCGCTTTCGATCCACCAGGCCTGCATCCTCAAGAATCTTCATATGTTTGGATACTGTTGACTGGGCAAGTTCAAGAACCTTGTGTATTTCGCAAACACAAAGTTCACCTTCCTGTAAAAGTTTAAGCACCCGCACCCTGTTTGGATCGGAGAGGGCCTTCATAATTCGAATAAATGTTTTCATAAGTACCAATTCTCCTTATTCACATATCGTCACTTAACGATTAAGTTAAGGCGATGCTGGTTTTTGTCAATTATTTTTTACAAACTCTCTTTATTTCTCCGGTAACTTCAAAACAAAAGGAATGCCCATAAACCCGAGGAGAGCACAGAGAACATAGGTCTTCTCCAGCCCAATCTGATCTGCGACCAATCCTATCAGAACCACAACCGCAGAGCGCGCCAGAAAGCTTATCATCATAAACACGCCATTGGCTGATGAGGATCCGTCCTCCGAGTATTCCTGCACCATGGCCAACATTACCGGCGTGGTAGAAAGAAGAGAAAATCCGGTGAGCACTAGCACAGGAAACCGCCACCAACCAGAACTGACCACAAAGAGCAGTAGAGAAATCGGTGCCAGAACCAGAGAAAAAAGAAGCATTTTTTTTCTGCCAAAATGATCACTGAGTGTCCCTATTGTCAGAATCCCGGCTACTCCGGCAGCCTCCAGCACTGACAATGAAAGACCTGCAAGCCAGACGTCATTCGTCTTCCCTAATATATAAAGGGGAAGAAAAGTTGAGGTAGCGCCATGCATAAACCCGCGGACAACAACAATACCCGTCAGAGGCAAGAGCAAGGCTTTCATCTTCCTGCAGGTTGCCCGGATCGACGGCGTCTCATGCTGTTTGGGGATATCAGGAATATCTTTCAATTTTACATACATTACCGCAGAGGCCAGAACTCCAAAGATCATCACCGGAAAATATCCATCAAATCCCAGGAGAGATACTGCCGCAGTTATCACTAAAGGCCCAACAGTTCTGGCCAGTTCACCTCCGGTCATATAAAGACTCATTCCCCGACCGGCCTTCAAACCTGAAACACGGTAGACCATCACCGGTGCCGGAACATGAAACAGGGAGACACTTACACCGGTAACAAAGAGTAGAATCATTAAGACAGCATAGCTTGGCGCCAGCCCCAGAAGAGACATGGGAATCGCGGTAAGCATGGGCGCCAGAACAATAAAATACCTGAAGCTCATACGATCAGCGAGTTTACCAATATACGGATTCAGCAACGCAGGTAACTGCATAACAGTGCTGAGAAGCCCTGCCTGAGTTAGTGTAAGGGAAAATTTTTCGATTATAAAGGGAAGTAGAGGAGCGAGAAAACTTGAATAGATATCATGAATAAAATGACATACCGAAATCAGAACAACCTTGCCTGTCTGGAACTTCTCGTTCCTGTTTTTTGATTCACTGTCTGACATTTTTTCCCTTTGACTATCATTATATTTATACGGTCGGTTTGACAACCACACACCTGTATGGTAAAAATTCTTTATATTGACTGCAAGCAGAATCCTCTTCTCTAAAGTTAATTCGCAGCTATTCATTACAGTTTTCTGCTATTTTTTCATGATTTTTGCTAAAAATTTAAAGCTATCTCATCATATGGTTATGCGCGTCTCACTGCTTGCACACTTGTTTATCTATTTTAAATGAAACGCTACCCGCATCTAAACAGTACATGGTCGACCGTGCATTTGATCTTTATCGGCCTTATCGTTCTCCAGAGCCTGTCAGTCGGAATCATTATGCTGAAACAGCATGGCATGGGAGAAGAAATCCTGCTTGCCCATGCCAGGGATATGATGCGACGGTTAGCGGATGGCGCCATACAGCATACAAACAGTCATATGCAATCTGCTGAGAATACGGCTCGTATTACAAGTGGGCTGGTCAAATCAGATCTTCTCATACCGGAGAAACCGGAAACTCTGGAATTCTATTTTCTAGAAACATTAAAAACTTCCAGCGCAATCTCCGGAATATTCTATGGTGACAACCAGGGTGAATTTCTGTACGTCACCAGACAACCGTCCCTGGAAGGTTCCGATTATCTGACTAAAACAATTGACATCCGGGACAGACAAAGATTTGAAGAAGAGGTTCAACGAAATTCCGAATTTAACATCCTGTCTCGACGCCGCATCGAAGATGATTATGACCCGCGAACCAGGCCATGGTATGCGGCATTCACGCAACGAAAATTGCTCTGGACGGAGCCCTACATATTCTTTACCTCACAAAATCCAGGCATAACAGTATCAATACCAAGTACAAATCAATCCGGCGCATTAAGCGGCGTCTTTGGCATTGACATCGAAATCAGCAGCCTCTCTGATTTTCTAGCACACAAACAGATAAGCACCAACAGCTCTTCTTTTATCGTGACCCACGACGGATCAATGGCAGCCCACTCCAACATTGCTACCATTAAAATATTTGATAAAATGGGACATCCCCAGCTTGTCAATATCGCTGATCTGACCGGGGATACAATTATTACAACCCTGTGGTCTCGTATCCGCGGAATGGATCGTGAGACGCTCCTGAAAGGGGTCACCCTGGATTTTAACGCTGACGAAAAAAAACACATCGCTGTTGTCCGCTCATTTCCGGCAGACAGCGAGTGGCCCTGGCTCATGATCGTGGTTGCCCCTGAAAACGATTTCGTCGGTATCCTGCGCAAGTCAAAACGTCAACATCTCTTGAGGGCTCTCGCGTACAGCATCGCCATTACCCTGTTTATTTTCTTACTGGCCGCACGATTTTTCAAACCGGTACGAAAGCTGCTCCAGCATGCCCATTTTGATCCATTAACCGATCTTTATAATCGGCGAGCTTTTTTTGAAATCAGTGAAAAATTGCTTACGAATGCACAGGCGAACAAATACCCGATCTGCATTGCCATGATGGATGTAGATGATTTTAAAACCGTCAATGACACCTACGGACACAGTATTGGTGATGAGTTATTGGTAGCCATTGCCGGACGGCTGCGCGGCGCATTAAGCGACAAAGACATTATCGGGAGATACGGCGGGGAAGAATTTATTATTCTGCTGACGGATGCAACACCGGAACAGGGCATAAGGGTCTGTGAACGCCTGCGTCTAGCCGTTATCGATACGCCAATACAGTCGGTGGGCGGTATGCTCAAAACAACAGTGAGCATTGGCCTGGCACCGATTTCAAACAAAAAACCAGATATAGATCAAGCTATTAACCTTGCCGATCAGGCCCTGCTCCAGGCAAAGAGTGCAGGGAAAAACCAAGTGGTTCTTGCGGGGAAGCAGCCGAAGATTTGCTGAAACTCAGCGATAATCCACCTGAGCACCCCAGCTAATCAGTCCTGCAGTCCTTTTCTCAAACTAACAATCTGCGCCCTTTTCCCAAGAACAATCAGAATATCCCGGGCCAGAATCAGGGTGTCGGGCTTGGGGTTAAACAACATTGTTCCGTCTGCCCGCTTGATTCCAATCACAATAATGTCAAACTCCTTGCGTATATTGGAGTCCATCAGACTCTTTCCCAGAACCTTGGCATTATCACCGACAGTCATCTCCTCCATCTGCAGATTATACTCATCAACCTGCATGGTCATTTCAAGAAAATTAATCACATTAGGACGCACTATTGAATGGGCCATTCGCCTGCCTCCAATGGAATACGGAGAGATCACGCGATTGGCACCTGCCCGCCTTAACTTCCTTTTTGCCCCTACGGCTCCACTGGAGCGGGCCAGAATATCAATGTCCGGATTGAGCCCCCTTGCCGTCAGCGTTATAAAGACATTATCGGCATCCGTTGAAACAACTGCAATCAGCCCGACAGCCTGTTTAAGACCCGATTGAATCAGGACTTCATCCTCTGATGCATCTCCTTCTATATAAAAAAAACCCTTACTGATGACCGTTTGAATTTCGTCAGGATTATTCTCAATCACCACAAAGTCGTCCCCATTTTCATAGAGCGTCTCACAGATTACCTTGCCGATACGACCATAACCGCAGACAATATAATGGTCTTTCAAACGAGCCAGTTCCTTTGCCATTTTCCTCTTCCCCAGAATTTCACGAAGCCCACCTTCCACCATGGTCTCCATAAGTTTTGAAAATATGTACATGACATAGCCGACACCACCAAGCACCAGGCATACGGTAAATATTTTCCCTGCCGGCTGTACAGGTACCATATCACCATAGCCAACAGTGGACACGGTGATGACTGTCATGTAGAGGGCATCAATAAAACTGTTGTGCTCAAAGTGCATATTGCCGACAGTACCTATCAGCAATATGCCTAGAAACACCAATACTGCCTTGACTACCTGTAAAACATTTTGATTCATCGCTGTTCTGTGGACAATTTATTGTGTTGTTATGATATGCAGTAGAACAGAGACCAAAGCAGTGATGCCGTTGGTGCTGAGGACTATTCCTAGTAAAGTTTTCCTTTTGCTTATCCGGTTTCGTACAAAAAAAGAATACTCTCCGAGTTTATTTCCGTCAAACGAAAATCCCCCCTACATCAAGTAGTATAAAATTGTATATCTATTGTGGCTGGGAGTTATTATTTTTTATGGATGATACGAACGTGTGGTGTAATTTTTAAAATCATTACTGCTCCTACTTGAATAGGAATAGAAGATTGGTA
The DNA here is from genome assembly GCA_029932055.1 of Desulfocapsa sp. Classification (GTDB taxonomy): domain Bacteria; phylum Desulfobacterota; class Desulfobulbia; order Desulfobulbales; family Desulfocapsaceae; genus Desulfocapsa. The sequence goes on along the minus strand of JAOZQU010000099.1, from coordinate 4,299 downwards.
TTATAAGTAGTAGTAAACAGGAACAGAGTACTGGATTAATATCTCGGACAAACTCCCAGGACATACAGAACAGGGCGAACTGCACTTGTTGCAGAATAATTCACAGGAAATAAAATGGTACAGATCGGAAAAACAAACACACTTACGATAAAAGGAATACAGGCCTACGGCGTCCATCTTGATGGTGGTGAATCTGGGGATATTCTCCTGATGAAAAAATATGCTCATGAAAATTGTCAGCCAGGAGATGAGGTTGAGGTCTTTGTCTATGTCGACCGGGAAGGCCATCTGCTGGCAACGACCCAAAAACCCTATGTAACAGTTGATCACTTTGCCACGTTGCGGGTGGTGGCAAACACATCATCAGGAGCTTATCTGGACTGGGGCCTGGAAAATGATCTCTTTGTGCCAAAGAGTGAACAGCTGGACACAATGGAGGATGGCAAATCATATGTTGTGTTTGTCTTTCTGAGTGAAAAAACTAATCGTGTCACAGCCTCTTCAAAGCTGGATAAATTTCTTGGCCTGCATCCCCCGGACTTTACAGAGGACGAAGAAGTGGATCTTATTATATTTGATAAAACCGATCTGGGTTACAGGGCAGTTATTAATCAGTCACATGTGGGAATGATTTATGAAAACGAAGTATTTCAAAAACTTCTCATAGGCCAACAGTTGAAAGGTTACATTAAGAAAATCCGCGAAGATCTCAAAATCGACCTTATTCTGCAGCAATCGGGTTACCAAAGAGTCGATGACATTGCCCAGGCCACTCTTAACATCATCAAAGATCATGGCGGCAAAGTGACCGTCACAGATAAAAGCCCGCCGGAAGAGATCTACGCCCTGTTCGGGGTAAGTAAGAAAGTCTTTAAAAAGGCAATCGGTGCTCTCTATAAAAAAAGACTTATCACCATTGACAAAGAAGGTATCAACGTCAAATAATACTGTCTTTCTATACATTCCTTCCCCATGAAAAAAACATTTTTTGCCCTGTCATTGATTTTCCTGATTTGGGGGGGCTATTTTGCACTGAAGACTATTGGCAGATTAAACGAACAGATCACCTCACGTTTTGAAGGAAGACGCTGGGAATTGCCGGCCAGGATATATGGCCGGCCTTTGGAAGTATACATCGGTAAGGAGATCCGGAAAAAACAGTTACAACAGGAACTCGACCTGCTTCAATACACGGAAACCGAAAAGCTGGAAAAGCCGGGTGAATACCGCATAAGCGAAAATGAATTCACTATCCACAGCCGTGACATTCCTTTTCCCGACGGCAGGCAAACAGCCACCATCATTGAACTGACTCTTGCAAATAACCGAATCTCTTCCCTCATCGATCAGCAATCCCGGCAGCAACTCAGTCTGTTTCGACTGGAACCCCTGCTTATCGCCTCAATATATCCAGGCGACAACGAAGATCGTCTGCTCACTCAACTCAAAGATACTCCGACTCTGCTCTCTAAAACGCTAATACTCATCGAAGACAAAAAGTTCTATCAACATATTGGTGTACGCCCTCTAGCCATTGTCCGTGCTCTGCTTGCCAACCTGAAGGCTGGAAAAACGGTACAGGGTGGCAGTACCTTGACGCAGCAACTGGTGAAAAACTTTTTCCTCTCCAGTGAACAGAGTATAAAAAGAAAACTCAATGAAGCCTTCATGGCTCTCCTTTTAGAGTACCACTACCAGAAAGACGAAATCCTTGAGGCCTACCTCAATGAAATCTACTTGGGCCAGGACGGCAAACGAGCCATCCATGGTTTTGCCATGGCGAGTAAATTCTATTTTGAACGAAATATCGATGAACTCTCTCCTGCCCAGATTGCCCTGCTGGTGGGCACTGCCAAAGGAGCATCATTTTATAATCCAAGAAAGCATCCACAAAGGGCAAGGGCACGCCGTAATCTTATCCTGAAAAACATGGGCCAGACAGGCTTACTGACAGCGGATGCAGCGAGCCGGTTGCAGGAGACCGCACTTGGGGTCGGCAAACACATTTCCTCCGGCATTACCCCTTATCCTGCCTTTGTGCAGCTCGTCCGTCGTCAACTCAAACGAGATTACCGTGACCAGGATCTGCAGAGCGAAGGACTTTCCATTTTCACCACCTTTGATCCTGTCATCCAGCAACAGGCTGAAAAAAGTTTACAGCAGACGCTTGCTGACATAGAACAGGAACGACAGCTGACACCAGAAACGCTGCAGGGTGCCGTTGTCCTCTGTTCCGCTGATCAGGGTGAGGTGCTGGCAGTGGTCGGTGATCGATTTGCCGGTCAAGCCGGGTTCAATCGTGCTCTGGACATGAAGCGCCCCATAGGCTCGGTTATTAAACCTGCAATCTATTTGAACGCCCTTAGTCGCCCGGAAACATACAATCTTCTGACTACCCTCTATGACACCCCTCTGACCATCCCGGTATCTGGAACTGACTGGGAACCTCAGAACTATGACAAAAAATTTCACGGTTCTGTTCCACTCCAGCAGGCACTGGTGCATTCCTTGAATGTCGCCACCGTCCAGCTGGGCATGGAGCTGGGTATTGATGCAGTAATATCTACTTTGCACAGCCTGGGAATAGCCGAGGAAATAATACCCTTTCCTTCACTCCTGCTTGGTGCGGTAGAACTTCCCCCTATTACAATTCTGCAAATGTACCAGACAATTGCCGCCGGAGGCTACAAAACACCTTTACGAACCATTCTGGCTGTCACTGATCGTCAAAACCAATTGCTGCAACGCTATCCATTGACTGTGGAACAGGCAGCAGAGCCCGGTGCTGTATTCTGCCTGAGTACAGCTCTGCAGGAAGTATGCAAAACTGGCACAGCCAAAAATCTGCAACAGCTGCTTCCACCCGCATTAACCGTTGCCGGTAAGACAGGTACCACCGATCATCTGCGGGATTCATGGTTTGCAGGATTCAGCGATTCTCATGTGGCAGTGACCTGGGTTGGCCGTGACGACAACAAATCAACCTCTCTCACTGGATCAACCGGTGCCATGCGGGTCTGGGCGGAAACCATGAGAAACATCACGACCACTCCGCTTAGTTTACATCCCCCGGCAAATATTGATCTTTATTTTTCCGATATCCAGGCAGGTAAACTGTTCAGCGATCAATGCCGACAAGGGGAACTGGTTCCCTTTATCCGCGGTGGTCTGTTGCCACCTGTCATCAGCTGTCAGGCAGCAAAACGTTCCCGGCAGAAAAACCGCCGACAGGACAACAGTCCTGAAAAAACTCTGCAGGGTGGCCTGCAGCAATTCTTAAGGATTTTTCAATGATACGACAAACTTTTCTTTTCTTTCCTCTACTGATGTTTTTGATTGTTATTCAAGGATGTAGCCAACACCATACAGCCACGCCTTATCATCAGAGACATGATCCACGACAGGTGATAGAACGGCCCCCTGCCCTGCCTGAAGATTCCATCGTAAAAGACATCAGCAATCAGGCAAATCAACAGATGCGCAACGGGAATCTGGACGCAGCAGCCCAAACCCTTGAACGGGGTCTTCGCATTGCTCCCAAAGAAGCATTTCTCTGGTCCCAACTTGCAGCTGTCAGATTGCAACAACGCCACTATGGACAGGCGCAGTCGCTGGCAGCAAAATCCAGCAGCCTTGCCAAAGACAACACAGCACTTATCTTTAAAAATCAGAACATCATTGAAGAAGCAAAACAACAAAGAGAGGAATAAAATGAAAGAAATAAATTTTATCTATGTTTTAAAACGGAGCATTATAGTCTTTGCAGTACTACCGTTTTTTATGACCTCTTCATGTTCAAATTCCGAAGAAGAACAAACGGCAGGTGTTATTGAACAAACAACAGAAAGAATTGCCCAGGAAGCTGTTGACAGAATACAAACCCCAATCGAAAAAGCAAATTTAGCAAAAGAGCTTCAGGAAAGCCACAACATTGAAGTTCAGCAAGCTACAGAGCAGTAATAGCTGGAAATCCAGAAGCCGCTCTGCGCTGCAGCAATCATGGCGCAGACCGCCGATGGGTGATCACACCGCAAGCGATATAACCAGGGGAGCAACACAAGAAAGCACAATTGCTTCAATGCAATTTATTCAGCTACTACACGCCCACAAGCAATTCCTTATCCTATGTTCAACGTCAGACATCCCACTGCAAGCGTTCATGTTTGTACTTTTTTGTATTGCACCCTTCAGGCCATAGCCGTCAAGCTAAGCGTTAGTCATTAGTCGTTAACAATTGATTATTAATTATTTGTGCCGTTATTTCAACAAATTGCAAAATGAATACTTTTATTAATAATC
>JAOZQU010000310.1 GCA_029932055.1 Desulfocapsa sp. | reverse complement strand
TTCGACCTTTTGCCATTGTCCCTTATGCTTGCAATGTTAGAAGTCCCCACGAAAAAGGGAAAGTGGAAAAGGGCGCCATACATTACATCCGGTACAATTTTTTCCCGCTAAGGTCCTTTGATGACCTCAAAGACCTTCAGCATCAGGCCGATCAGTGGAGGGACCATGTAGCCAACATCAGGCTCCACAGCACAACAGGTGAACGACCCATAGACCGATTTAAGTCACAGGCTATGAGATCCTTGCCCCTTTTTTTGCCCGATTGCAGGGACAAGGCTTCAGCAAAGGTCTATCCCGATTTCTCCGTCCGCTTTGACGCCAATAGTTACACCGTCCCACCGTGGGCCATCGGCAGAATGGTCATTGTTAAAGCCGATACACAGACCCTTACTGTTTACCTCAAAAACAAGGTCATCGCCACCCATGTCCGTTCCTATAAACGAAAGGAGCGCATCGAACTGCCGGCACATCATGAGGCCGCACGAAAGCAACAACGTAGATTCTGGCAATCACAATATGTTGGTGCCTTCATCAGCCTGGGTGAAGAGGCTAAAGTTTATCTTGAACGCCTTGCCAGCACACACCAGCCCATTAAAAAAAACTTGAAAAAACTGCTCGCCCTCAAAGAAGAATATGGATCTTATGGCCTCATTGAGGCCATCAAAAAAGCTACCTTGCACAATGCCTATGGCGCCCATTACATCGAAAATATCCTTTACCAGGAGATGACGCCCAAAACAAATCATCCTCCGGTCAGGCTTAAAGATGAAAATCTCAACAATATCTGTCTCGAAAAGCCCGCTTTAGCCGAATACGATACTTTGGTTGTCAAAAGGAGAAAAAAGCCATGATAGACTTACAGCGCCTCAAGGAAAAACTAATAAATCTAAGACTCAAGACAATGGCACAGGACCTTGATGCCATCCTCGAAGATGCAAACAAAAAGAATACTGATTTCTTGTCTATACTTGATCGCCTCGCCGATGTGGAGGCGGAGCATCGCCGGCAAAACGCCATTAAACTCAGATTCCAGCAATCCAAACTGAACGAAAAAACCACCATCGACCAGTTTGACTTCAATCATCATAAATCAAGAAAAGAGCAGAAAACGCAGATCCTAAACCTCTTCAATCTGGAGTTTGTCGCAGAGCACAAGGATGTGATCTTGATCGGAAACCCAGGCACCGGAAAGACCTTCCTGGCCAAGTCAATCGCCTATGCCGCTTGCAATGCCAATGTTAAGGTCCTTTTTACCACCGCCATTGATATGATCAATCATCTCATCGCTGCAGAAGCAGATCATTCGCTCTTGAAAAAACTCCACTATTATCAATCTCCAGCTCTCCTTGTTTGTGACGAGTTAGGGTATCTTTCCCTTGGCCAACAGGGATCACACCTCTTTTTCCAGGTTATCAGCGCAAGACACCAGATCAAGTCAACTCTGCTGACAACAAATCTACCTTTCGCTGAATGGGGAAATGTGTTCGATTCAACTACCGTGGCCACAGCGATCGCCGACCGGCTCGTTCATAACTCCGAGGTCCTTATCATGGGGGGAACAAGTTATAGAAGAAAACAGAAATAGTTCCATACATACGTGATCGGATAAGACTACTTTCTTTCTACACTGTGTCGAACATTGTTACTATTTCTAATGACGTAGGCCTATGTTTTCGATTTGGACAAATTAGTAATGGAAGCAAATTTGCCAGATTTTCGATGAAGGTTTTTGGCGAAAAATCTTTCTTTAAAATGCACTTTGCCAAGTCATGTGCTATTAGCGAAAAGACGAATGTTATTCGTTGAGCTGTAACAGATTTCAATTCTATCTTGGCAGAGACAACAGCATATTCAATTATTATTGAATTTGCAATAAGAGAAGCAAGGATTGAGCTATAAGCAGTGACCAGGACTATATTTTCATTTTCAGATGTTATTTGGTCAGCATGCAGCATTGACTTAATGGATTTGAAAAACAGCTCAATTTGCCATCTTAGTCGATAAATAGGGTATATCCATTCTGCTAATGCCATTGAACTTGGCATATTTGTAACGTACCATCGATATTCTTTTGTAAGAGGAAAGCGAAAACCAATAAGGCGAACCTTAAGGGATTTTGTTCCGGGGAGATTCAACTTTGCCCAGACCTCGACAATCATGCCTCTCAGGTTTACATTTTTGTCCAACGGTCGCCCGATGTGTCGCTTCGCCACTCCCTTGCCGACTTTTGTTATTATTGGGATGGAGTTTGCTTTTAAACGGCATACAAACCAAACTCCAATTTCACTCAGTTGATGCAGAAAAGTATGACTGAAATAGCCGAGATCAAATAAAAACAAAGACCCCTTTAATTGATTCAAATCTGGAAGGATCTTGCTGTCGTGTGGCTTTTGGGCGCTAATTTTAATCCATTCTGTGCTTCTTACACTCAGTCTGTATAGGGCGCTTAATTTTAAGCAGGCAGGGCTGTGATTTTTTCGATTGCCCGGAAATATATTTGATAACCCGGCAGGCAATCGTATAGGAGATGCATCGTACATAAATACATCCTCAAATACAGAAAGCCATGAAAGTTTTGAAAGGGCCTTTTCCTGGATATGAAAGGAGAATGTAAGGACAGCTTTTTCAATAAACTCCAAGAGTGTTTTATTTGCGATTCGTTCCCAGAAGCTGCTTCTGGAAACATACTTTCCGGTGTGTGTTATAAAATTTCTATGGGCGTCAGCAATACTCTTCTTTTTTCCACAAACGGAGAAGGTGGTGATTAAAGATACCACGATTTCAAAAAGAGAAATTTTTTTTCCCGCTGGAAGTGATCATTGATGCCTAAAACATTACGCAACGTATTCAACTTATGAATAAAACTCATAATGCACCTCCTTCATCAACCGCTTCTGAATTGATCTTAATCGCAAATGTATTAGGCGCAACGCGGATGAACGTCTTTCCGGCATTGATCTTTTTTATTAAAGCAGAGACGATAGAGTCTCTTTCCAAACTGACACCATAGTCTTTTTGAGCGATCTGAATAATTTTTGAAATGTGTATAGGCTGGTCGGAGTTTTGAAGTATGTCTTCGACGATAGTTAGGTTCGACGTACGTTTTGGTTTTTGTCCGAGAGGCACTGTTTTTCGTTGATGGCGATAAACAACCCTAAGCTGGGCTTGCAACAATTCCCGTTTGATTTCCAGATACTTGTCTATGTCAGGCATTTTATCCTCCTTTCAGTGTTAGAAGTTGAAAGGAGCATATATCAACCGATCCAGTATGTCAAGTGATTTCTACGTACCTTTTCTGGAAGATTGCTATGCTTGTTTAGCTCTATTATTCAATATGTTAAGTGGGTTTAGATATAAATCAGGTACGTCTTAACCGATCACGTATGTAACTCGCTTGTCAATCTATTCTAAAAATCTAATACCCTTCATAATTCAATAATG
>JAOZQU010000309.1 GCA_029932055.1 Desulfocapsa sp. | reverse complement strand
ATACTCGACATATCAGGACGTTACTGGTTTGCAACTGAATTCTGACGCGGTAGCACTTTTGTTCCAAAGTAGTTTTATAATCATTGACTTAAAGATCGATCAATATGTGATGTTATAACTAAGAGGTTTTCCCAATGAATCCGCTTCATGTTTTGTTCCGAGTAGTATTGATTACACTGTTGTTTACTAACTTTCCGCTTTTTTCCTATGCCGATGAAGAGGATCTCGCAGACCCTGGACAGATAACTTTCAGATCCCAAATTTCCATAATGGATTTTGAAGAGATTGATCCTTACACCGGGACATTGTCACTAACTCATAAAGATGTATCCCTTCCTGGAAACGGCGGTCTTGATCTGAATATTTATAGAACGTATCGCACTGACCGGAGCACAAACTATACAGTTTTAGGCTCACGCTGGGATACTCATTTTGGCCGTATTAAAAGAAATGGTCATAATCATGTTTCCATCGAGCTTCAGGACGGTACAGTTAACAGTGCAGTCAAAGAGAATGTTAACAGTGGTTTCGAGACGTATTACAACTATTTCACCAAGGATTTCTGGAAGGTAACCATGCCAGCGACAACGCAGGATGGTCCAATCTTGCAACTCACCGATGGCACGAAAATTGTTTTTGATAAACAATCCCATGAGGACTGGTATTATGCAGTTGAAATTCGAAGAAATAATAACACGATTTTCATTCACTATGTTGGGACAACCCGTCGTATTGATTATGTTACAGATTCCACAGGCAGAAGAATTGACTTTAATTATCAACTCATAGGCGGAGGTGTTTACCTCCTTAAAACAATTCAGGATCCGTGGGACAAAGATCTTGTCAGTTATACCTATTCCGGTACCGGAGGAGAAAGTGTATTTGAGAGTGCTGCTTATCCTGATAATGGAGACAAATGGAGTTACCATTATAATAATTTTACTATGGAAGGCGGTACAATACTCAAGAAATGGATAGATCGTATCACTACTCCTTATGGTGGAACAGTTACCTATGATTATAGCTCCTTCAAAAGAGCAAATGTAGGATTGGGATATAAATTTCAGCTATCAGTGAGTAGAAAAAGCGTCTCCGGTAGAGGCCTTACTTCGGGTACATGGATATATGATTACGGGGAACAGGATGAAATTCATCGTGATTACACCACTATTTCTGATTCATGTGGCAGGGAAACAACATATAATTTTTATGGATATTCAGGTGGCTACGATGCTGGTGGACAATCGGAATGCTACAAATACGGTCTGACAAGACACAAATTTACAACAAATAGTTCAGGACAGATTGAAGAAGCCGTTGAGTATACATGGGATAAGCTTGATAATGCCCTTTCCCCGGTTGACTATATTGTTCCCAATGGTTGCGATGATTTTGCGACATACGTTCCCGTTCTTTCGCAGCAAACCATTTATCATGGTGGTACAGTGGATGGGTTGTATCAGGTAAGTCCAGATCCTGACAACTGGGGAGTGCACATCCCGGACGACATCTACACAACAAGATACAGAGTTTTTGATGCTTATGGTAATCCCGGAAAAGCAACAGAATATGATGAGGTTCCTCCATTTGAAACATCGCCTGCTCTTAAAACTACCACAACAGTATATCGGACGTGGACGGATCTTAACATTGTAAAAGGCATCCCAAGTAGTGTTCGTACCCAGGGCAATGGTACTTTTCCCGGAGATTTCAGAACAAAATACGATTATGACGCAAATGGCAACCTCACTGAAGAGAATCGATTTGTTGATGTTTCCTGGAATAATGGAATTAAAACCATTTATACATATTTCCCCTCCGGCTCTTCAAAGGGGAATTTGCAATCCGTAATAGATGCAAACGGGCACACCACCACTTACGAGTGGGACAAAGGGGCGGTCAAGAAGACAACCAAGGGGACGGAGTATTCCATCAATCGAATCATCAACTGGGATGGAACAATTGATAAGGAAACCAATGGCAGAGGCTACACCACCTCATACCAATATACTCCTGGAATGCGTCTGGAGAGAATTATTCCTCCTTTAACTATCCCCCAAAGCAACCCGACAATTTTTAACTACAATTTTGGTGCTGATACCTATACTAAAAAGACACGAGGGAATTTTTTCACCAAAACATCCTACAATGGTCTTGGTAATATTAGTGGAACCGAGGACTCCATAGGCAAGACTTCTACCATTACTTATAAGGCCTGTGGTTTGAAAAATTCCACATCTTCCAATATCGGTGATACTGTGAATTTTGATAATTTTGGCAGGATAACAAAAATAACTCACCTGGATGGTGAGGATATTAACTATATTCATCATGATGATAAGCATATAGAGATAATCGATGAAGAAAATAAACATAGCCATCAGTATTATGCTACCTTCGGGATGCCAGGCGATAAATTTCTAACCTCTGTGAGAGATGCCCTTAACCAGACAGGTACATACAGTTATGATATTCTTGGCAGTCTTCTCTCGGCTTCATTTGGCCTCAATAATCGAACATTTAACTATAACCCAAAGCATTTTCTCGACAGGGAAACGCATCCGGAAAGTGGAACCACAAGTTATACTTTCGACAATGTCGGCAATATTAAAACTAAAGCTGATGGATTAACAACTAAAGTATACGAGTACGATACAATTAACAGGTTAAAAAGTATTACTGCTGGTAATAAAGCACTTGATTATCAGTATGACGACGCCGACAACTTAACCTGGCTAACCAGTCCGGACGGGTGGGTACATTACGAATATGACGAGAACAACCGAATGGAGCATGTAACGACCAACACAATTGGTATGAAGGACTCTATATCCTATGAATATGATGGTAATGACAATATCCGACATATCATTTATCCGTCAGGTAAAGTCGCAACCTATGCTTATAACAATTGGAATCAGGTAACTGGGATCACTGATTTTGGCAGCAGCGTCTCCCTCATTACGTATTATATTTCTGGTCCATTCCGAGGCTTATTGAAGAGCTACCTGTTCGGTAATAATAAATCTATGCTTCTTTCTTATAATTCCCGAAGGGCAATGACCCGAACTCAATCATCCGGCGCCTTAGATCTAAGTTTTGTCTATAATGACAAAAGAGGAAACATGACAGCATTGACTAATAACCTCAATCCATCCAAAGACAAATCGTTCTTTTATGATGATCTAGACAGGCTTGATACCTTCGATGGTGCATGGGGCAATGATGGTGATTTTAATTACAATGTGGATGGTGATCGAAATCTTAAGACTCAAGGAACTACAATTACATACGGGTATGTTTCAAACCGATTAGACTCTGCAGGAGGCATTAACTACAGCTACAATAATTCCGGTGACATGGAAACAGCCGGAAATTTTTCTTTTGGATACACTCCTTTTCATCGTATAGAATGGGCCGATAATGCAGGAATAAAAACTTAT
>JAOZQU010000308.1 GCA_029932055.1 Desulfocapsa sp. | reverse complement strand
TCTTTCTCGAGCTTGCCATAAAAATCGTTACGGAAAGCGGTAAAGCTGTCATTTTCAATGGCTTTACGCATTCCAGCCATGAGATGAAGATAATAATGCAGGTTGTGGATGGTATTCAGGTGATAACTCAGTATTTCCCGACATTGGAAAAGATGACGCAGGTAGGCCCGTGAATAGTTGCGGCAGGTGTAGCAGTCGCAATTGGGATCAATGGGTTTTTTGTCGTCACGGTATCTGGCATTTTTGATCACCACTTTACCTGTTGAGGTGAACATTGTTCCATTACGCGCATTGCGGGTGGGCATAACACAGTCAAACATATCCACACCCCGGTACACGCCTTCAACCAGATCTTCAGGAGTTCCCACTCCCATAAGATAGCGGGAAAAATCTTCCGGCAGGTGGGGAATGGTTGCTTCTGTTATCTCCTGCATCATGGATTTGTCTTCGCCGACGCTCAGTCCGCCGATGGCATAGCCGTCAAAGCCGATGTCAATAAGAGTTTCAGCGTGTTCTTTCCTCAGGTCAGGATGCATTCCACCCTGGATAATACCAAAGAGCAGTTGTCCCGTGTTGCTCTGAGCGTCACGGCAGCGTTGTGCCCAGCGACTGGTGAGGTTCGTTGAGTTTACTGTTTCTTCTCTGGTTGCCGGATAAGGGATACAGGTATCCAGGCACATCATGATATCTGATCCCAGGGCTTCCTGCACATGTACTGCATCTTCAGGGCTTAAGAAAAGTTTGGCGCCGTCAAGGTGGGAGCGAAACGCAGCTCCTTCTTCTGTGATTTTGGCTAGTTCCTTGAGGCTGAAAATTTGAAAGCCGCCGGAATCAGTGAGGATGGGGCGATCCCAGTGCATGAAATTATGGAGTCCTCCAAAACTGCGAATCAACTCGTGTCCGGGGCGAATGTAGAGGTGATAGGTATTACCGAGAATAATCTGGGCATCCATCTCTTTCAGGTTTTCCGGTGTGATTGATTTGACTGTGGCCTGGGTTCCAACCGGCATGAAAATCGGGGTTTGGAATGTTCCGTGCAGAGTTTTTACTTCTCCCCTGCGAGCTGCACAATCTGTGGATTTACAGTGGAGAGTAAAAGGTGATTTTGTGTTTTGTGTCATCTGGTTATTGTGTATTGAGTTTTTGTATCAGTGCCGATGAACGCCAGCTTATGAATTGCCTTTTCTTTGGCGATAATATCATGCAGAAGAGCAAACTGCACAAGAGCTTTCTGCAAAGTTTCTTCTGGATTGCTGCCTTTAAAATAGATACCGCCCTGCAGATAATCTGTGAAAAAGCGCAGCCCCAGCTCAAAGGTGATTGCTTTTACTCCATCATATATGAGCTCCCTGTCAATGGAGGAGAGCAGCTTTCCTGCCTCTTGGAAATACCCTTTTAACGTCCTTTCACAAAGATCCAAGTCAAAAGAGACTGTAGCTGGATTACTCTCTTCTCCGGCAATGTTACAGACAGAACGCAGGCAGTCGCCAATGTCGTGTTGCAGAATTCCAGGGCCGACGGTGTCCAGATCAATGAGACTGATCGCAAGATCGCTCTTTTTGGCAAAGAGGACATTGGCAATTTTGGGATCTCCATGGATAATTTTTTTTTGGATTATCCCTTTTGTAAGCGCTTTTTCCAGAGCAAGAGCATTCTTGTGTGCATCCTTGATTGTATTCAGACAATATTGAATTTCAGGAGAACTTTTCTTCAAGGTTTCAGTGCTTACTTTCTCGTATTGGGCAAGGTAGTTTGTGAGATCATGAAATCCAGGAAGCGGGAATTGCATTTTTTTTACATCAAGCCCAATAAGCCTCTTATGGAAGTGGCCAAGCGCCCAGCCGGTCTGTTCGGCCTGAAAAGCTGTTTCAACTCTGGAAAAACTGATACTTTCTTCAATGTATGACAGTGCGCGCCATGATGATCCTTTGCTGTCACGTACTGACAGAGACCCATCAAGTGCAGGAATCAGCACTGCTTCCTGCCAGTGTCTTGCAGCTGAGTGCGGCTGAGATAGCAGGTGGTTGGTCAGGTGTTGAAGGTTGTCGATAAGGATTGTTGGATCAGGAAATACCTGATCATTAATTCGTTGCAGAACAATGGATACCTTTTTTGTCTGAACCAGAAAAGTATCATTGATATTCCCCTGGCCCAGAGTCGTCACCTCAATAATGGAGGAGGCTGAACAGAATTGGTAAAGGATTTCCCGTGGTGGAGTGAGAAGTGTCATGTGGGCTGGCTTACCTCTGCTGCCTGTCTGTAATGGGAGCTTTTTCTGAGAAAAGGGCGCTCAATAAGGTGGTAGGAGCAGGCTGATGTGAGAAGAATTGAAAAAATAAGAATAACAAATGAGAGCCATGGGTGTCCGGAAAAAAGTGTGAATGCAGTGAAGGTCTGGATGATCGGGAAGTGATAGATATAAACACCATAGGATATGTCTCCATACTTTCCCCAATTCCCAAGGTATGGAAAAGAGACGGCAAAGGCAATAACAGTAATGGCAAGAGCCAGCGGGTAAAGGGGTGGAGCAAAGTTGAACCCTTTTACACCAAGGAAGAGTAGAGAGGGAAGGAGTAGTTTCCAGAAATGATTTTTAAAAAAGGAGAAGTAGAGATAGATTCCACCGCCGCCAAGGAAAAAGACAAGCTGGCCTGGAAGCTGTTTTTCCAGCTTCAGGTAGATATCCAGTCCGTTTTTGTTGTGCAGGTAGAGGAGAAGCATGGAGTAAGCAACTGACGCCCCATAGAGGAGGCATAGTACAAACCATTTTTTTCGATTTTTAAACAAAAGAAAAATCAGAGGAACAGAGAGATAAAACATTACCTCAACTTTAATGGTCCAGAGTGGTGCATTGATAACCTGCAGTGGATTGGTGGTAAATATTCCGGGAAGGTCGGGCTGCAGGAAGTTTAGAAAGGCAAGGTTGGAAAAGAGATAGCGGAACCATTCCTGAGAGAACAACAGATTTCCTGTTGGCTGTATGAGTAGGGGCAGGATCAGCGCAGCCAGCAGGATAACCGTTACATATGCGGGATAAATACGTCGTAGACGTTTATTAAAATAGGAAAAAAGACCGGAAGATCGATCATAACTTCTAAAAATAAGAAAGCCGCTGACCACAAAAAAACAGTCAACCGCAATACCGGAATAAAAATAGTTCGCCAGTGGATAAAAGGCAGTGACACCACTCACTTCACCAAGATGGGCCAGGCAGACACTGAAGGCCAGTACAAGACGGAGAAGATCGAAGTTGTTTTTAGGAGGAATATCTGCCACAGCGTTTTATTCGGTAAAGCGTTAGTACCTTATAAATTGTTTTCTCGGAGTCGTAGTTTATACCCTGTCATTTTAGGGTGCTTACCTGTTTTCTTTTGCAGAAAAGAATTTGGTGAATATACTTATACCCCCTTGTGGGCATAGCCGTCAGGCTAAGAAATTTTCCTTGTCTGCCAACGACTTT
>JAOZQU010000098.1:6149-12979 GCA_029932055.1 Desulfocapsa sp. | reverse complement strand
AGGGCAACTTCAGAGAAGATCTCTATTTCAGACTGAGAGTCATTGATATTATACTTCCTCCCCTTCGCGAAAGAACAGGAGATGTACAACTGCTTGCAAACCATTTCCTCCAGAAGTACACAAAACAAATGGGTAAACCAATCACCGGAATTTCAGATCAGGCCATGGAACTGTTGGTAAAATACCGATGGCCGGGAAATATCAGAGAACTTGAGCACGTCATTGAACGTTCATGCGTTCTTTGCAATGGACCTACCATTGCTAAAGAACTGCTTCCTGCTGAAATCCAACATCAGCAACCTTATCAAGGTATCCCGTCGGCTCCCCCAATGCAACAGGCAAGTGAGTTTCAAAATCAGGATCCACTTACATATGCAAATACGACAATTGGAAACAGCATGGAAAGCAGACTCATAGCTGCCTTGAGAAAGAGTGGCGGGAACAAGGCAAAAGCTGCAAGATTGCTGGAAATTGATCGCTCCACCTTGTACCGCAAATTAAAAGAACTAAAAATTGACCTTTCGACTTTTGACCTCTAAATGTTTTTACATGTAGTTTTTACCACACGTGCGCCGCAGCACAAGTGTAGCGAAAACTACATTTATGTCGCCTCTCCTCCAAGTCCTTCCCCTCCCCGCAAAAACCATTTAACCTACCAACATTAAACCAAATTATTAAAAAATAACAATTCAGCATTATCTTTATTGCTTTTTTTTGAAATTTTAATAAATTGTATGCAATGAATGAGTATTCATTTACAAAGTTTATTATTTCATGTAGTTAAAACTAAGTTTACAAATATCTTCCCAATGGCACCGTATATGCAATAACTCGAATTCATGTGGATAAGTACAATATCAAAGGGAGATTACATGCAGGCCACTTCATTTTCAACCCAAAGCTTTCCTGGAACACTCGAAGAGTTCAGAAAGTTTTTTCATGATGAAAAAGCCAGCCTGCAGTTTCTATTTTCCAAACGGTGGCCCCAGGGTTTTGAATGTCCATACTGTAGTTGGGTCAACAAAGAGCAACTCCCTACTAAAACCATGACTTGTGGCCATTGTGGTCACCCGACCTCGATTACAACTAATACGATCATGCATGGAACCAAAAAGCCTTTGTCTGAATGGCTCAGATGTATTTTATGGTTCATATCAACGGAAGACGGACACAGTGCAAAAGATCTACAACGATTTTTAAAACTATCAAGCTACCAGACGGCCTGGACCTGGCTTCAAAAACTTAGAATGGCAATGGCTGTAGCAGACAACAAACCATGTCAGGGTACTGTTGAAATCTCTTGTGACACCATATCACTTGGAGGGCAATCAAGAGCAAAGGCAAACATTATTGCGGCAGCTGAAATCATCCTGCCCGCAGGACTTACCGGCAGGATTAAAATGCAGACAATTGATACACTCAACAAAGAATCAATTAAAAACTTTTTAACAAATCATATTATTCCAGGTTCATCTCTCATAACTCCTGATCTGGAAGAATATCAAGAAATTGACAGAAAAAGATATATTACAGTTACGAGTTCAACAATGCATCGTACCCGGGGCATCCTTAAAAATTTCGAAGTCTGGCTCAATAAAATTCACAGAGGTGGAGTAGTTGCAAAACACCTCCAACTCTATCTTGATGAATTTTGTTTTCGTAAAAATGTTAAAATACTACCTGATACTGCGGCTGTCTTTAATCTACTCTTATCAGGGGTGGTCAGTAAAAAATCACTTTCCTACAAAAGAATCACTTCTTAAATAAGCAGGGATCAAAACAATGACACAAATTCAAACAGGGTTGCTCATCCTACTCCTTACATTCCTGGGAGTGGTTGGATACAACGTGTATCTCCATGAAACAACTCCTAATGAAATTTCCTATACTGATTTCGTTGATCAGGTACAGAATGACAAGATCAAAGCAATTCATTTAAAGGGTGGGTCTGTAAAAGGTGAAGATATAAGTAAACGTGAATTCTGTTCGTTTATTCCTGATGTTCCCTCAATACTCCCACTCCTCAACGAAAAATCTATCCTTATAACAGCAGAAAAAGACAGTGAAAACTTCGGTGGCACCCTTAAATCAATGCTTCCAATATTTCTCATACTTGGTGGCTACCTGATTTTCAGTAGAATGCAGAAAGGTGATAAACCAGGCTTTGGTAAAGGTAAAAGCAGTTCATTTCACCCTATAAAATCCACAAACCTGACTTTTGACGATGTGGCAGGAATAAGTGAAGCAAGAGTCGAACTTATTGAGATTGTTGAATCGTTAAAACATCCTGATAAATTTTCCAGTCTTGGCGGATACATACCTAAAGGTGTGCTCTTACAAGGCCCTCCCGGAACTGGAAAAACCCTTCTTGCCAAGGCAATTGCAGGAGAAGCATCTGTTCCTTTTTATTCAATAGGCGGGTCTGACTTTGTAGAAATGTTCGTAGGTGTTGGAGCCTCACGCGTGAGAGAACTCTTTACTGAAGCAAAAAAAAATTCGCCCTGCATTATTTTTATCGATGAAATTGATGCCATCGGCGGCAAACGGAGCGGTGGCAACGCCAGCGGTTCCAGCGACGAACGCGAACAGACCTTGAATGCCCTTCTTGTTGAAATGGACGGCTTTGACTCAAACCAGACAGTTATCATTATTGCAGCCACCAACCGTCCTGACATCCTTGACCCTGCATTGCTGAGACCTGGTCGATTTGACCGACAAGTAACCATTTCTCTTCCAGATGTTAAGGGACGACGCAAAATACTTGAAGTTCATGCAAAGAAAATCGTAATGGCCAGGGGGATCAATCTATCTGACGTCGCCAGAGGCATTCCCGGATTCAGTGGTGCAGAAATAGCTAACCTTGTTAACGAAGCAGCACTCATGGCAGTACGTAAAAACAAAAATGCTGTTGAACTTTCTGATTTTGAAGAAGCCAAAGATAAAATCAGTCTGGGCCTGGAACGTAAAAACCTCGTTATTAAAGAAAAAGATCGAAGAGTCACAGCATATCATGAAGCAGGCCATGCAATCACGGCAAAACTCCTGCCCGAAACCGACCCGGTAACCAAAATATCCATTATTCCACGTGGTGGTGCCTTAGGACTTACCCAGCAGGTACCGCTGGATGACAAATACACCTATTCACGTGAATATCTTGAAAACCGGATCAAAATACTCATGGGTGGACGTATTGCTGAAGAAATCGTTTTCCATCATCAGACAACAGGCGCAAGCAACGACATCGTTAGAGCAACAGAGATTGCGAGCAGAATCGTATGTGAATTCGGTATGAGCACAGCCATTGGTCCAATAGCCTACATGCATGAACAGGATGGCTTTCTTGGTGCCAGCACTGCGACCAAACCATACAGTGAAAAAACCGCTCAACTAATTGATGCTGAAATCAAAAAACTCATAGATCAATGCTATACAGAGACAATGGAACTTCTCACCACCAACAACAAATTCCTGCATAAACTTGCTGAAGCCTTATTGGTAAACGAAACCGTTGATGGTGAAGAAATGGAAATCGTACATCACTGTTATATAAACGAACTGGAAATTGAAAAAAATTTGAAAAATAAACTTAAGGAGGGCTAAGTAAAGGAATGTTATGATCACAGGATTATCCTGAAGTTTTGTTTTTTTACAAGGAGGAAACTAAATGCGAACAAGAAAGAAAATTTTAAGGACAGCATTGGCTCTGGCCGTTGGCACTATATTTATAGCGCCTTCCCAGATATGGTGTATGGATGCATCGGATGCTCCAGAGTCAGTTACAATAGACTTGATGGCCGAATTGTACGGCCCGGTTGAGTTTGACCATCTCATGCATACTGATGTTGCAAGTTGTCAGGACTGTCACCATCAGACAACCGGTGGAGAAGTCACTGATCCTAGCTGTGCCCGCTGTCACCGTGGTACTGACGAAGGTGATTCGGTCGGCTGTAGCGAATGCCATGTAACAGACCGCTTCAATGCGACCAACGTCAAAGCACTTGAAGATCCTCAACTGTACCATTTTGACAAACCCGGCCTCAAAGGAGCATATCACATCAACTGTATAGGCTGCCACAAAACTGTTGATGGCCCTACGGGTTGTCAGGATTGTCATACCATGACAGATGCTGGAGAAAAGATGTTTAGTACCGGGAAACATGCTCCGGCAAAAGGAACTTCGTCTTCTGGTCACCACTGATCAGATATCCAGTGACAGTTTTCAAGAGAGGAAAAGAAATGAATAAATTACTAAACCGTAGAAACTTTCTAAAAGGCGGTCTTGCGACAACAGCAGCTGCCGCGGTACTCAAAAATAGCGACACTCAAGCAGCAGGCCATTTTGATGGATATCCTGACAGCATGGGAGTTTTAGTTGATCTCACTCGCTGTGTTGGCTGCAGATCGTGCGAAGCAGCATGTAACAAAGAACAGCAACTTCCAGAACCTGCAAAACCATACGATGATTTTTCAGTTTTTGATGAAATGCATCATGGTCAGAAAAGACGTACTGATGAAACTCGATACACCGTTGTAAATCGTTACGATGTTCCTGAAATCGACCATCCGCTTTTCAGAAAAATCCAGTGCAATCATTGTGCTGAACCCGCATGTCTGACATCATGTTTTGTCAATGCCTACACAAAAACACCGGAAGGCGCAGTAATCTATAATCCCAAAGTTTGCGTAGGTTGCAGAAACTGTATGATCGCCTGCCCGTTCTACATTCCGACTTTTAAATTTTCCCATGCGTTTACACCAAGAATCATGAAATGTATCTTCTGTTATGATACACGCTTGAAAGACGGAAAGGCACCTGCATGTGTTGAAGCCTGTCCTCAGGAAGCTTTAACATTTGGCAAACGCACTGAAGTATTAGAGATGGGTAAACAGCGTATCCGAATGACACCAGGAAAATATGTAAATCATGTCTATGGTGAACATGAGGTAGGTGGTACTGCCTGGATGTATCTCTCCAGTGTACCTTTTGATAAGGTTGGTCTTGACACCCATCTTCCAAATGAACCGATCATTTATTCTGTAAAAGACTTCCTTGCCATGGTTCCAATGGTTCTGACCATCTGGCCTGGTCTTTTTGTAGGTTTCCATTTACTGGCTACCAGAAAAGATAAAATCAAAGAACTGGAAGATGCAAAAAACAAAAAAAATGATGAGAAGGAGGAGCAGGTATGAAACTCTTTTCTAAAGAAAGACCTGAAATTCCAATCGTCAACCATCTCAAAGAAGATGGAACCGAATGGACAATCAAAGAAAAACTCTGGTTAGGGCTGTCTGTCTCTGAATACAAAAAACAGTTTATCAGAAACCCTGTCAACTGGCTGATGGTTTTCATTTTTGCCATTGGTGTTCCTCTTATTATCGGGCGTTATATTTTTGGTCTCGGCTGGGTTACCCACGCATCCAATGATTACCCATGGGGTCTTTTTCTTGGATTTGGCCTGTTTGGAATGGTTCCCCTTTCGGCATCAGGTTTTATGCTGGGTACCACTGTTGAACTTTTCGGCAGAAAAGATTTTCATTCCATTGAACGTCTGGCTCTCCTGAATGGTCTGCTTGGTTACTTCTTTGCTGTTCTGTTCCTTGAAGTGGATCTTGGTATGTGGTGGCGTCTGCCTTATCCAATGTTTGTATCCTTAGGCCCTGCTGCAGTTCTCTTTCTTGTTGCCTGGCATGTTGCAACCTATCTTTCTGTGCAGATTGCAGAAGTTCTCCCGTCCTTTTTTGAATGGATTGGCTGGCTAAAAGGAAAACGCGCGATCCGCAAATGGGTTCTTGGTCTCACTGTTGCCGGTATCATCCTCTCAACTCTCCATCAGGGAGCATTGGGGGCCTTGTTCTGCTATGCCCCTGGAAAGGTTCATCCTTTGTGGCTGTCTGTTAACTTCCAATGGTTGCACTTTTTCTGTTCATCCATCTTTGCCGGACTGTCAATGGTTATCATTGCGTCAACATTGATCAAGAACTTTATGGCCTGGCGTTGTGATGATGAGTTCCTGGACAATCTGGACTATGTAACAATTGGTATGGCTAAAGGTGCTTCACTTGCCATGATCACCTATCTCTGTATCAAAATCGTGGCTGTTGCTCATGATCAGGAATGGTCCTATCTGCTTACCGGTTGGGGAACTTACTATTTCCTTGAGCTTGGTATAGCCGTTGTTCTGCCAATGTGCATGTTTGCCGTAGGCATCAGAAAGCACTATGTTACATTGATCAGATTTGGTGCATTCATAGCAGCCTTTGGAATTATCTGGAATCGTCTCAATACATCTCTTATCTGTTTCAACTGGCAAATGTACCAGGATATTCCACACTGGAAAGAAGTATGGATTACTATCACTCTCTACTCCCTCTACTTCCTCACCTACCGCTTTATCGTCTATCGTATGCCCATCGTATATGAATGGAAAGGTGAGAGATAATAAAAACTGAAGTAAAGTAACATTGCACCGACTCCCCTGGCATCCAGGGGAGTCGATCTACAGCCGTCAAGTTAAGAGATTTCTTACATTTTTTTCACCCCTGACTAACTGAAGTAATAGCACAAAACCTACCAACTCAGATTGTTATGCAATTAACCGTTATCAATTGATTATTGATTATTAAAAAGTAACTATTCAGGAGCGCCCCTGAATAGCTACCAAATAATCAACAATCAATTGCTTACGACTAGCCTTACAACTATGGGAGCCGAGCTACTTTTAATGTTCACCAACAACAGGAAAAAAAGATGAAAAACATTCTTTCAAAAATTTCGTTGAAAAATATTTTCTCTCTTTTTACGGTTACAACCATATGTCTGCTTTTTATTG
>JAOZQU010000098.1:0-6049 GCA_029932055.1 Desulfocapsa sp. | reverse complement strand
TTGAAAAATATTTTCTCTCTTTTTACGGTTACAACCATATGTCTGCTTTTTATTGTCATCTTTTTTGCTAGTAAACAATATTTCCTCTATCGACATTGTGAAAAGCTTGTGGATTCGAGCCAGCAACTTCTCTTTCAGTTCACCGGAATCAAAGAACATATAAACGAAACACTTCTCAGTAATAAATCATTAAACAGTAGTGCACTTATAAGTGAGATACAGGGTTTGGATATTGAGTTGAAAAATATTCTGGACGATATTTTAATTCCAGAGGAATTCAAACTCTCCTTTGTCAGCCAGCTTGACCTCGTTAATATTACAGTTGCCCTTCGAGGTATTCAGAATAATGATGGAGCCCCTACTGCTAAAGAGATTGGAGCACTGTCCACACAACTCCGAAATATACATTCTAAACTTAACAGTTTCCATCAGTTGATTACCAGATATACGCAGACACAATTATTGGAACTTCACCAGGCTATGGTTGGACTTCTTTCATTTGTAATTGCCCTGGTAAGTATTATGCTTCTCGTGATAAATAAATATATCACTTCTCCAATCATTCACTATTGCCGCAATCTTTTTCCAAAAGAAACAGATACCATTTCTCTTTTCACACTTCATAAAACCATTGAAGCTCTGGCCAGTCAGTCCCCCGTGCAAAAAACAACAGATCTCTCAAAAGACACAGAAGGACTATCACGCCTCTATCGCTATAGCAGCATTGGCAAACTCCTTGGGGGGTTGAGCCATGAATTAACAAATCTCTCCAATGGAGCTATTAACTATACCCAGGCAATTCTTGATCTGAGTGATGATTTACATTTAGATGAAGATGCCAAAGAGTTGTTACAAAAACTCTTCACTGAAGAGAAAAAAATGTCACAACTCCTTACTCGTATGATTCACTTTACCAGGGGGAGTGACCAAGGTGACGCAAAAATTCTATCAGTTGCCGAAATTTTTGACGATATCACAACCCTTGTCCATGGCACATTCAAAAATGAAAGCATTGAATTAACGGTTACTCTGGAAGATCCGACACTTACCCTGAACAATCATATCAATGACCTGCAACTTGTTATTTTATCAGCATTGCAAAGTAGCAGAGCATCGCTCAACAGGAAGTTCAATAAAAACCACTCAGGAACAAAACAAATAGAAGTAAGCCTTGATAATGAAGCCTTAACTGAAAATAAAGTTGTTGTTTCTATTCATGACAATGGTGATCCCAAAGATTTCAAAGAAACCGACAAAGGTGACCACTCAGTAAGACCCTGGCACAATATGATTTTTTGCACGGATTTCCTGCAAACCTTTGGTGGAAGCCTTGATATAAGCAGAGGAAAAGACGAAACAAATCTCTGCATTATCACCATCCCCTTTCATGGAAAAGCCATTGGTTGAAAGCAAAATACTATTTTATCCAGGAATTTCCGCTCTTCTCTTATTTATTGTCCTGCTACCACACCTACCTACGACTGCATGCAACACAAACGTTGAAAAAAAAGACACTTTTGCAAACCGTTGCAACGTATTTGAATATATCTCATTTTTAAAACACTTAAACGTTGCGTGAAAGGCAAGACAAACAGACACAACTTTCCACACGACATCCAACAGTTACAAAAAAAATAAACCTTCACAATTCAAAACCACGAACTGGCATTATTAATGCATACAATCAAGAAAATCAAATTGGTACCAGAAAGGACAACCTAATGAAGACACATACAAACACAGCAAAAAATAATCAAGTCGATGCAGGCTATGAGACTTCTAAATTTGCTCTTGGGGTTGGAATAACAATGGCAGTCCTTATAGGACTCTGGGGTACAATTTGTTTAGTAAATGCTCTTGCCGCCACTGGCCCTTTAAATCTTATAAAAAACTATTTCACAGCAATACTCGGCTAATAAATAATAAATCACAGCAAATTAAGAAACACACTCAAACAGGGAGATCAAAATGGCAAAAACTTCATCCTCATCTGCAAGTAAAATTATCCTCGGAGTTGGTGTATTAATGTGTCTCTGGGTAGTAGCATCTCTAATAAGTGGACTCTCAGCGTCAGGTTGGTCTGTAAGCGAAATGGCAGGTCAATACATGGCAGCTATCGGAATGGTTAAACCACTCCATACACTGGTTGATTATTACACACATATTAAAGGAATTGAGTATCTGATCTGTGTAGCATTCTTCGTAGCCTTTCCAGTATTTTTTAAATATGTTAACCAGTCTCCAAAAGAGGCCACAGCAAACAAATAAGCTTACACTACTATCTGTCACTATTCAGGCATCCAGCTATCGACCCTTTGGTTGATGACTGGATGCTTTTTTTTATGCTGTTTGCGAATACGCAAGAATTAAAATTCTCGTAACCATTCAGATGCGTACCCGAAAAACTTAACTCGCCCCGGAACCACTTTCCCCATACACTGTTAAAAAATTCTCAAGTAGAGGTTGAAGCCTTTTTCTGGAAATTACAGAATTTTCCTGACTGTAAAAAGTGATAATTCCATTATGCAGTTGTTTTTGATCTACACCGTCAACTGGTCTCAATGCCAGGCTATGACCCTGCAGATACTTGAGCAACTTCCTTTGGCCATCTTCTGTTTGCCAGAAGACAATAAGTTCCCGATGAAAATCAGGACTGTTATAGGAATTCATAGCAAATAACAGATCAAGTTTTCTGTTTGCTGCAAATTCTGAAAAAACTACCGCAAAATCAATATCCATTTCTTTCCATTGCCTGATTGACAGATGAACTGAGGCGATACCGTACTGCAACCGTCCACAATGATATTCTTTATAATCTTTACGCAATAGATCATTGGTGGAAAGTCCTTTTACATCAAATTTTTCATATTGTAATTTTTCAAAGAGTTCCTGGCCGGGTATTGGACAAAGGGGAAGGATTTTTGCTGCGACTTCCTGGTCGGCATCAGTGACCCTGCCGGCTGCAGTTTTCAAATTCACGGTATCAAGTAATATGGTACCTCCCAGAAGAGTCGCCATATCTTTCCCTATATTGACACCAAGCTTGTTGAATTCCATGGCCACAAGGGTTGCTGTTGAACCGACTGTTCGAACAATTCTGGGTACTGCAGAGGCGTAGAGCCCTTCGTCAGTATGATGATCCAGCACTCCAGTCACTTTATAACTGTATTTGCAAAGTTCAGTTCCAAGTTTGTTATGATCAACCAGTACCAGATCAGCATGCAAAAAAAGCTCATCAAAATCAACTTCATCAGAAAAGACAATATCATCAAGACAGATCCCGGCTTCATTAAAAAGATAGCCGACCTCCGGACGGAGAAAAAAATCAGCGCGAGGAATCGCCATGACCGGCAACACTGTCCATTCAGGATTCTGCTGAGTACGCAGATATCCATACGCCACAGCAGACGCCATGGAATCAAGATCAGCCGCATCATTACCCAGAACGACCAGCCTGGTATCTGCAATACGCTGTTTAACGGAAGAAAGGTAAGTCTGAATAGAGATCATGAAAAAATCCTGCTTTCAGAATAAAAAAAGGGCGTTTTTGGATAAATCCAAAAACGCCCTTTTCAACAAAAAACAAACAGCTTAAAAAAACTGTTAGTTTAACTGCAATTAGCAACCAAAAGCTTTCTGCAGGTCAGGAACAACCTGTTTTTTACGGCTCATCATACCATCAACCCACATGGAGGTACCGTCGATTTTTCCACCAAAAGCGCCTTCAATAAGAGCTTCGTCGTCGGAAACAACAACCAGCTGAGTACCTTCTTTAACTACATCGGTAAGCATAAGAAGAACAGTGTGACGTCCATCAGCTTTAACTTCCTGGGCAGCTGCAAGAAGATCGTCACGAATAGCCTCAACCTGATCAAGGCTGGCAAGCTCAAGCTGACCAACACCAACTTTGTTACCCTTCATATCGAAATCTTTATAGTCACGGAAGAGAAGATCTTTTGCAGGAACGCCGTCAACTGAAGATTTTGCTTTCAGCATATCCATAAACAGTGCATCAGTATCATCAACACCAGCGATAACTTTGAGCTCAGCAACAGCAGCCTTGTCATCATCGGTACAGGTGGGAGATTTGAAGTTAACGGTGTCGGAAAGAATAGCTGCAAGTAATCCACCGGCAACATCTTTAGCAATAGCAACACCTGCATCTTTGTACATTTTGTTCAGTACTGTTCCGGTACAGCCAACAGGCTCTACACGAACAAGAATGGGTTGATTGGTGGTCACATCACCAACTTTGTGATGATCAACGATTGTTACAACTTCAGCTTCGGTAATTCCTGCAGGAGCCTGTCCGATATCACTAAAATCAACAAGTGCAACAGTTTTTCCTGCCACATCCATCATCTCTTCGGGAGCGGTAAGGCCAAATTTTTCAAGAACTACAGTAGACTCTGGGTTGAGTTTCTCAAGTGATGACTGCATACAAGCTTTGGCATCTTGGCCCTGTGCGTTTAAAAGAGCAGCGAGTCCGATTGCTGCGGTAACTGAATCGGTATCAGGGTTAGAGTGACCTGTAACTAAAATTGTCATTGTGTTTTCCTCCGTACACTAAAATTATAAAAATATGTCCCTTTTTTGGGATTCCTAAGCTTCTTTGAAATTGTTGGGAACAATAGTGCTTTAGCTGTATTGAGTCAAGTGGAAAACAAAATCCTAACGGAAAAATAATGAGATTGAAAGGCTTGGGATTCACCGTGACTTTCAAGACAAGCTGCAGTATATTGTCATTAATCAAATATAAACAATTCCCCTCTTTATAAACCTTCCCATGGATCCTTCCGAAGCAAAAAAACCGGACATAATTTCTTCGCCCAAAAAAAAATCAAAACTCATTCCTGCGATTCTTTTTTTCCTTGTACTCGCTACTATTGGTGGAATCAGCTTTTATTTTTCTTCAGTGGTGAAAACCACAGATCCAGTTCCACCTGGATCCGGTCACACTATCACGTCCGCCCCAGATCTTCCCGAGCCTATTATTATTGAACAACCTCCTGAAACTGATGTCCTTGAAACAATAGCTCCTGTAGAAACTCAACATCCACTACCATTAGATCCTGTAACTAACCCGACAGAAACTCAAGAAACAAAGGAAATTCATACTGATCCCCCTACCCCACTTCCAGAACTAACACTGAAGCCACAGGTAACTGAAGAAATTTCAATCTGTGACAAACCAACACGGCAGTTAGACGAGTTCTACAAGCACCTTGATAAGCAGCCATATATAGCTAGCTTTGAACTGAGCGGCTCAAGCCAAAATCATTTTACAGCTCTCATTAAAAAACTGCTGGCAAACCCGCCACAAGTAACCCGTGAATCTGACGACCTTTACACCATCCTGAAAAACACTGCCCATTTCTTCAGAATTTCCGGCAAAGACAATATCCTGATGATGAAAGGTATACTTGATCGAGAGAAAGGCAGCCTTGAACAGATTCTTGCTGATTATCACCTTCTTATCATCAATCCGGATTGCAGCACAACCACCTATTGCAGCGGTATCGACCGAGAAGCACTATATGAATATGCATGTTTCTTTTTAAACACTATGGGTGGCAGGTTATATCTGTTCAGACGTGACTCTTTGTCACGAATGGTTGTCACCTATTATGCTGTCCTTCTTGTCGACCTGGCAAACACAGAAAACAACAATCGACATGGCATAGCCCTGAAACCTGCCGTTGATATGCTCATTTCCGAAATGGAGACAGGTGGCTCTACGTTGAAACATCTGGAATTGTACCTTGACACGCTTTACGATTTGAAAGAAAAATATCAATAAATAAAATCAGTTGAAAATGCAAACAGATAAACCTTTCAACTTTGTCCATACTTGGTTTGATTTTTCCCTTCTCAAATCATATAATAACCTTGGTGATAATTGAAAAATAAGACAGGCGCAGTACCTTACAGAATAATCTCTTGTTTTTTTCAAAGAAATTATTGTGATAAGGTACTCATCCCCCCTTGTGGGCATAGCCCTCAGGCTAAGCATTAGTCATTAGTCATTAGTCGTTAACAATTAATTATT
>JAOZQU010000307.1 GCA_029932055.1 Desulfocapsa sp. | reverse complement strand
TACACGTGAAGATATGATACCCCTGTTTCACCTTACCTATCAGGGCAATATGAACTGATCAGCGACAATTAGAATTCCCCATCGACGACAATTAGAATTCCCCATAAGAAGAGTCCATATTGAAGCTGTTATTGAGGTAAGCTCTATGCCCAATCTTGAAGGAGGGGGTGATGGGGTGGTTACTGATAAGCAGGTAAGGAGGATGACGAGAATGGTGGAAAGGGGAAAGACGAAAGTATTGGCGTCATTGCAAACGGGGATGGATAGAAAGACAGCGCAAAAGTACCTGGAATTGGGAAGGCTTCCCAGTGAAGTGGCGAAGGGGCATACCTGGAGAACCCGAACAGATCCATTTAAGGAGGTGTGGGATGAAGTTGTTGAAAAGCTGGAGGTATTTCCGAGATTGGAGGGGAAGACCCTTTTTGAGTTTTTGCAGCGTGAATATCCAGGCAGGTTCGCTGATGGGCAAATAAGGACATTACAGCGCCGAGTGAAGAGATGGCGGGCACTTGAAGGCCCTGGAAAGGAAGTGTTTTTTCCTCAGGAGCATCATCCAGGGGTACTGAGCGAGTCGGATTATACTCGGATGAGCAAGCTTGGCATAACGATCCAGAGACAGCCATTTGATCATATGGTGTATCATTTTGTCTTGACCTACTCGAATTGGGAAACTGGAAACGTGTGTTTTTCAGAGAGTTATGAAAGCTTGAGTGCTGGGTTGCAAAATGCTTTATGGAAGTTAGGGGGTGTTCCGAAGACCCACAGGACGGACAGCTTGTCTGCTGCCGTGAACAATTTAAATGAGAAGGAAGAATTTACCCAACGTTATAAGGCATTATTGAAGCACTATGGATTGAAAGGTCAGAAAACGCAAGCCGGGAAAGGGAACGAGAACGGAGATGTGGAGCAACGTCATCACCGGCTGAAAAGGGCATTAGATCAGGCACTATTGCTCAGAGGAAGTCGAGACTTTGAGAGCCGTGGGGATTATGAGAAATTCCTGAAAGAAATGTTTACAGAACTCAATAAGGGTCGCCAAGATCGTTTTGCTGAAGAATTGAAGGTCTTAAAAGCCCTGCCAGCGAGGAGGCTGGAAGACTGCAAAAAGCTGCAGGTAAGTGTTGGTCCAAGCAGCACGATTCGGGTTCTACACAATCGATATTCCGTTCACAGTCGGTTGATTGGGGAAAAAGTACAGGTGCGTGCATATGCAGAGTGGCTGGATATCTGGTACGGACAGAGGCGTGTGGATCGGCTTCCAAGGCTTCAGGGCAAGGAAAACCATCGGATAGATTACCGGCATATTATTGACTGGCTGGTGAGGAAACCCGGAGCCTTTGCAAATTATCGGTATCGAGATGATCTGTTTCCTACAAGTCGATTTCGCATCGCTTACGATATCTTAAAAGATGAAAGACCTGTTAAGGCAGACCGGGAGTATTTGAAAATACTGCATTTAGCGGCAAAGGAATCGGAGTCGGCTGTAGATAGAACCCTTGGAATGCTGCTTGACTCAGAGTCACCAATCAGAGCTGAAGAAATTAAAAATCTGGTTTGTCAGGCCCAGCAACCTGAGCAGGTCAAAGACCCCATTATCGTTGAAATCAACCTGCAAATTTATGACAGCCTGTTTGAGGAAATGGGGGTGGACCATGAATAAGCCGTCTGTAAAACAGCAGATTGAACGATATTGTAGAGAGTTACGTCTATCTACCATTCGTGAATGCTACGAAGATGAGGCCCACAAGGCAGAGCAGGAACAATCAAGTTTTGCCGAATACCTTTTAGAAGTGCTGAGGCAGGAAAGTGAAGTTCGATTACAGAAACGGACTGAACGATGGCTGAGGGAGTCCCGGTTGCCTCTACACAAGAACCTGGAATCATTTGATCTGTCACGTCTTCCCAAGAAGGCCACTCATCAGGTAAAAGTACTGAGAGATGGTTCTTTCTTAGGGAGGAAGGAAAATGTATTGGCTTTTGGCAATCCTGGAAGCGGGAAGACGCACCTGGTATCTGGCATCGGCCAAGAACTGATTCATCGGGGTTTCCGGATATATTTTTCTGAATGTCGTTTTCTGGTGGAGATGCTGCTTCGTGAAAAAAGGGAATTGAGGTTGGAAAAGAAGCTGAAAAGTCTCAAGAAGTACGATGCACTGATCCTTGATGACATTGGTTACGTTCAGCAGAACAGGGAAGAGATGGAGGTGCTCTTTACCCTTCTTGCTCAGCGTTATGAGCGGGGCAGTGTGATGATCACCAGTAACCTTCCCTTCTCCAAATGGGACATGATATTCAAGGACCAGATGACGACAGCGGCGGCAATAGACC
This sequence comes from Desulfocapsa sp., assembly GCA_029932055.1. GTDB lineage: Bacteria > Desulfobacterota > Desulfobulbia > Desulfobulbales > Desulfocapsaceae > Desulfocapsa. The sequence goes on along the minus strand of JAOZQU010000307.1, from coordinate 1,152 downwards.
GGGTAGTTCACCATAGTGTTATTCTTGAATTGAACATCCCGAGTTACCGAATGGAAGCTGCCCAGGAAAGGATAAATAGGGAATCGGAGGAAAGGAGTGCTAACTAACGCTGACAAATCCACAGAAGGGTAAAAAGGGCGTTGAGGGATGAGTATTGTACCATTGTAGAAAGGGGCAGCGGTGTTCTGTTCCTGGCCCCTATGGATATCATTGACAGATGGCTGAAGGGAGACAAGGAAACCCCAAAAAGCAGCGCCAGAGGGGGCGAGAAGGGTCTACCATCGTCTGTGCCATGAGCATGGATTCCAGGGGAGTGAGCGTGCAGAGAGAAGATATGTACATGATGCCAGGAACAGGCTGTGGCTTGATGTTGGCTATGTATTTATCCCGCTGGATCCTGAGCTTGGTCTTGAGGCGCAAACGGACCAAGCCACTTTTTGAAACCTCTTGACAGATTCCAGTTTGAGGCGGCCCAGGATTTTGATACCCGTTTAATCAGGGAACCGGCAGACGGCCGATACATAAAGGAAGATCATAATGTCATATTCCTTGGGAGGAGCCGGACGGGTAAAACACATTTACCAACCGGTCTTGATATGGCGGCTTGTGGTCAAGGAGCCCGCACTCGATTTATGACCGGCTGCGGGATTGCCAATGAACTGATTAAGGCCTGGAACTGAAAAATCCTCTCACGGCCAGAGAAACTCTATGGAGGCTATGGCCTCCTGATCATTGACGAACTCGGGTATGCCCTCTTTTCCAAAGAGAGCGCCGGCCTGCTGGACCGACCCGGATAATGAACTGCAGGTGGCAGAGCTATCGGCTGAAACACAGCCTGGATGGCATAAGCACGAAGGAGGAGGAAAAAATCGGATAATTCAATAAACAAAAAATCCGACGCGGGCCGTCCCCGGTTCCTGGTAATTCCGGTCGCCCTACGGGCTCCCTTCATTACCAGGAACCGGGGACGGCCCCCCACACCACCTTAACCCAGCTAAGGGGTGGTTAACTGTAGGTTGCCATTTACGAAGGTTTACAGATAAGTATGAATAGATGCGAATAAGGGATAAAGGAAAAAATGGAAGTTGAAGACCGGCGGCGGGATGGGGAGTGAACTCCGGTCGCCCTACGGGCTCCCTCCGTTCACTCCCT
>JAOZQU010000306.1 GCA_029932055.1 Desulfocapsa sp. | reverse complement strand
ATAAATATTCATCCTTCACTTATTCCAGCATTTTGCGGTGACGGGTTTTATGGCTCCAGAGTACATAAGGCCGTTAAAAAACGAGGCTGCATGGTCACCGGCTGTACCGTACACTTTGCCAACGAAGTGTATGATGAAGGCCCGATTATTCATCAGCAAAGTGTAACACTTGATTATTCCGATACTCCTGATGATATTGCAACAAAAGTATTTGCCGCCGAATGTGAAGCTTTTCCTGAAGCGATAAATAGAGTAGATGCCAAGGGGATTGATTTCTTCTGGGATAGGGTAGGGGGTTGATTATGCAAAGCAGTATACTGTTAAATGCTGATGAAATTGCTCTTGCAGTGAATCGTATCAGCCTGCAGGTGCTCGAAAAAAATCAGAAGCCTGATAATCTTGCCATTGTAGGTATTCATACTTGCGGCGTTTTTCTTGCCCAGCGAATTCGAGCCTTCATCAACGAGCAAACTTCCTGTCTTGTCCCATATGGCAGTCTTGATATAAATCTTTATCGCGACGACTGGAGTCTTATAACTCAAAATCCGGTGGTGAAAACCACAGACATTGGTTTTGATGTGGAAGGTAAAGAAATTATCCTTGTTGATGATGTCCTGTTCACCGGCCGAACCATTCGTGCCGCCATGGAAGCCTTAATGGACTATGGGCGGCCACACAGTGTTCAACTTGCCATATTGATTGACAGGGGCGGTCGCGAATTGCCTATTCAAGCTGATTATGTTGGCCTGAACACCACCGTGCGTTCTGATGAAAAAATTCAGGTTATGTTTCAGGAGCAAGGCGGTAAAGATCAGGTTATCCTGGAAAATGTGTAACTATTCAGGAGCACCCCATCTCTGCACGGTCAGGCTGGTTCACATAGGAACTACTATAGTTCTCCAGCCAGCACCCCAAGGGCACTTCCTCTGGGGCGCCTGCACAGATATGGGGCGCTCCTGAATAGTTACATTTCGTGGTATCTCGTTATTTCTCATCACAATAAAACAATAAAAAAACAACAAGCGAAGAATATGGAACTCCTGGCCCCTGCCGGCAATACTGAAAATTTTCTCGCAGCCATGGAAGCAGATGCCGATGCTGTCTATGTTGGTGCGCCGGCATTAAATGCCAGAAATCTTGCTCGAGATCTTCGCTTGGAAGAAATTTTTTCCATGGTGCAATACTGCCATAATAATGGAAAAAAAATCTATCTTGCTGCAAACAGTCTTGTCAGAGAGCAGGATCTTTCCCATGCAATAGAAACCCTTGCCATGCTTGAGGCCATGGATACGGATGGCCTCATTGTCCAGGATCTGGGCCTTGTGCGCATGATCCGTGAATATTTCCCTGCAATCCCGCTGCACGCTTCCACTCTGCTTTCTGCCAACAACTCGCAATCCCTGGAGGGATTTAAAACATTAGGCTTTGAAAGGGTGGTGCTAGCCCGCGAACTGACCCTTAAGGAAATTGAAATTCTGTGTCAGAAAAGTGACGTTGAGATCGAAGTCTTTGTCCATGGCGCCATGTGTTTTTCATACTCAGGGCTTTGTCTGTTTTCTTCTTTTCTTGGTGGAAAAAGTGGACTTCGTGGTAAATGCGTCCAACCCTGTCGTCGTCATTACAGTTGGAATACGAAAAGAGGAAAATCTTCTGCAAGAACTAAAAGCAAAAAAAAACCTGGTACCCAGACAGGTAAAGGCCAGTATCTTTTTTCAATGAATGATCTTTCAGCCCTTGAGGCTGTTCCAGATCTCCAACAGGCCGGAGTTGCTTCTTTGAAAATTGAAGGACGTCTCCGTTCAGCTCATTATGTGTCTCATATTGTTCAGGCCTATCGTCTGGTCATGGATGCAACTCCTGAAACTTTTCCAGCTGCACTTAAAGAGGCAACGCACTTAAGTAACAGGGCCATGGGCCGGAAAACTTCATCCGGATACTTTTTTTCTCCACAACCAGCAGGTGCCATTACTCCCTACCATTCCGGTAATATGGGAGATTTTCTCGGGCGGCTTGGGAGTATTAAAAGCTATGAGAACAGATTTTACGCCAGGCTGACGCTCAAAGAAGAACTTGCAACAGGTGACAGATTACGCCTCCATGCTGAACCGTCCGGGGAACGATTGGCTTTTACCTTAAAAGAGCTTCGCCATGCAAATAATGATGTGGAGGAGGCTACTGCAGGAGATAAGGTTCAACTCCTGGTACCTGACTGGGAGTTTCATTCAAACTCCAGCAGCAACCGGGTTGATGTATATCGGGTGGATGTGAAAAAGGATGGTGGTCTCACAACGAAAAGGCTTCCCGATATCCGAAAAAGTGCAGTGCTCCTGGATACATTCCGTAAGGAAAAAAATGCATACATTCATGAAATCCAGAATAAAGTAGCGTCTCCATTGGAAGAGTCTGAAATGCCGGATTTGAAGATTCCGCGTATGCGTGGTGGCAAGAAGGGTAAAAAGCCCGGTAAAAAGATTAAGCTTCCATTGGATCTGTGGCTTCGGTTTGATTCTGCAAAATATCTGTATAACAATCTCCCTTTTGTTCCGGATCGTTTTCTTTTACCCATAAACAAAGCCAATCTCAGTCAGACCGGCCAGTTAAAACGATATCTTGGCAGACGAGTCCGCGATCTTACCTGGTGTTTACCTCCAATCCTTTTTGAAGGAGAACAGGTGCGGTTGCATAAGCAGATACAACTGCTTATTCGCTCAGGCTTCAGGAGCTTCCAACTGGGCCACATTACCCAGTTTACGTTTTTTCAGAAGCAGCAGCGCGTTTTTCTTTCTTCTGATTATACGGTCAATCTGCTCAACAGTCAGGCTGTCACCCTGATGGAGGAAGGTGAGCTGGAAGCTACGCAACTCTCCATTGAAAGTGACAAAAAAATCCTGATTGAACTCATTGCCAGATATCGCAGATATCATTCTGATCTCAAATTAGGACTTTCTGTTTACGGCGCACCAGCACTCTTCACAGCAAGGTTGGATCCTGAACATTTCAATTATAACAAGATATTGAAAAGCCCGAAAAATGAAGAGTTTGTTCTCCTCAAAAAAGATAACGTGACAGCAACAGTTCCTGTACGACCTTTTTCTCTTTTACCATATTTGTATGAATTAAAAGCCATAGGGCTTGATTACGCAGTGATTGATTTAAGTAATCTGCAGACAGGGAAAAAAGAGATGGAAGAACTGTCAGAAAGATTGAGTGGAACCGGCAAATACTCTAAACTTCCGACCTTTAATTATTTAGGTACTCTTGAGTAGGGATGGTTGTTTGGGATCCCTTCCAATACTGTTTGATTTTTTAACATTTAAACTATACGATTGAACTATCAGGGATAGTGATGGTCATTCTATTTCTTGATTGGCTATTGTATTAGAAAATTTTTTGTTAAAATATTACAGGAAAAGACCTGTCAATGTGCAATCCACGCTATTTGTATCCTCTTGCATTTTTCTTTTTTATCATTTCTTATTTTATAATCGGTC
>JAOZQU010000097.1 GCA_029932055.1 Desulfocapsa sp. | reverse complement strand
GTAACTATTCAGCGTAATTTTGCAGACACTGGATTTTATATTCTTTTGGGCTAAAACTTCATTAAATCCGTCATTCCCGGAAACTACCTCGGGAATGACGTGCTTTTTGAAAAAAATGCCTTAACAACAACACGTTGAATAATTACAAAATTTCTAAGATACTAAAGTACACCCTTGGAAGATAAAGTTCCAGCAAGAGTATCTAATTTTACTGTAGCCTGACACATGGCTCGCGCCAAACCTTTAAAAACTGCTTCTATAATATGATGACTGTTACTTCCGTGAAGTAAATCAACATGAAGAGTGACTCCAGCATGCTGGGCAAAAGCCCGCATAAATTCAAGGGCAAGGGCTGTATCAAAGGTTCCCAGTTTCTGATCGGGAACCACTGCTTCATAGTGAATATACGGACGATTGGAAATATCCACCACGACTCGGACCAGTGTTTCATCCATGGGCAGGTATGACATACCATAGCGTGCTATCCCACCCTTATTGCCAAGAGCGCTTGCAAAAGCCTGGCCAAGACAAATCCCGATATCTTCAACGGTATGATGATCATCAACTTCTGTATCACCAATGGCCTTGATCCTTAAATCAAAAAAACCGTGAACTCCAAAGAGTGTCAACATGTGATCTAAAAAGGGCACCCCACTGTCAATATCAGTCTTTCCACTTCCATCAACATCAAGGGTTAAGTCAATATCTGTTTCCTTTGTCTTTCGCTGTACCGATCCCTGTCTCTTTTTTTTCTCTGCCATTAGCAACCTCAATATATGCTGGAATGTGTAAATTTATGAACTAATATAAGCCCATAACATATATTCCGCTATCAAAACCATCTCTTTTTCTTTTCTCATTGGAGTCTTTTTGTAAATCCTCCCATATTAATTTAACTTTTCTATTGACAAGGACCATCATTCATGAGTATTTTAAATCCCGTTTTGTCAATATATGAGCGGGAATAACTCAGTGGTAGAGTGTAACCTTGCCAAGGTTGAAGTCGCGAGTTCGAATCTCGTTTCCCGCTCCATTATAGAATTCAAAAGGTTCGACATTGTTCGAACCTTTTTTTTATTAAGATTTGCACCATCCTAGAGGACACAGGAGAACATGAAAACCTATCTTACTCCGGTCGACGAGATCGAAAAAAAATGGCACCATGTAAATGCCGAAGGTAAGATTCTTGGCCGTCTTGCAACAGAAATCGCTGCTCGTCTGCGTGGAAAACACAAGCCAACCTTCTCCACTTTTATCGACAATGGGGATTTTGTAGTCGTGACCAATGCTGATAAGATTCGTCTTACCGGTAGAAAGTGGGATCAAAAAAAATATTATCGTCACACTGGTTACATTGGTGGAATAAAAGAGACCACTGCAAAAGAACTGCTTGTTAAACATCCTACTGACCTGCTTATGAACGCAGTGAGAGGAATGCTCCCAAAAAACACACTGGGACGTCAGCAACTGAAAAAGCTAAAACTGTATACTAGTTCTGACCATCCTCACGCAGCACAAATGCCTGCCGAATTAGATATATAAAAAAAGATTTTAAGAAATTACGGAGATATTAGATCATGGCTCAAGATCGTTTTTACGCCACCGGCAAAAGAAAAAGTGCTGTTGCAAAAGTATGGCTCACCCCGGGAACCGGAAAAATTTTAGTCAACAAGATGACCCCGGAAAATTACTTTGGTGGAACCTTCAAGCTCCACAAAATTGACAAACCCTTCAAAGTCACTGATACTTTTGAGAACTACGATGTTATGGCCACCCTCCTTGGCGGCGGAAAATCCGCACAGGTAGATGCTCTTACTCACGGAATTTCCCGTGCTCTTCTTGAGGTTGATCAGGAAAACAGAATGACACTGAAAAAATCAGGTCTTCTTACCCGTGATCCTCGTATGAAAGAGCGTAAAAAATACGGTCAGAAAGGCGCTCGCGCCAAATTTCAGTTCTCTAAACGCTAATCTGCTTTACTGTTTTCTGTTTTCATTTGCTTTATCAGAGATAATTAAACCGGAAAGCAATAAAAATCGGCTGTTTTATAAAGGGAATAACAGGTATCTGTTATTCCCTTTTTTTTATTTTAAATTTATTATACTATTTCTTATCAGGAAAAAGCCATGCTACAAGTTGCTATTATTGGAGCCTCCGGCTACACCGGAGTGGAACTTACCCGTATCCTCTGTAACCATCCTGAGTTTGAGTTAACTGCAGCGACATCTCGCCAATATGCAGGAAAACCTCTATCCGAGGTATTTCCAAACCTTCTCAACAAGACAGATTTAATCTGTGAAAACCTGTCAGTGGATGAACTGTGCAAGCGCGCTGATCTCTTTTTTGCTGCAGTCCCGCACAAAACAGCCATGGATCTGGTTCCCAAGCTTCTGCAGGAAGGTAAAAAGGTTGTAGACCTTTCTGCTGATTATCGTTTACGTGACGTCGCAGTGTATGAGGAGTGGTATCAGGAACATTCTTCTCCTGAATTTATCAAAGAAACCGCCTATGGTCTTCCCGAACTCTACCGTGAACAGATTAAAAAGGCCCGTCTTGTTGCTAATCCCGGATGCTATCCAACTTCCATTGTGCTTGGCCTTGCCCCATTATTACAAGAAGGACTGATTGATCCGGCAACCATTATTGTAGATTCAAAATCGGGTGCAACTGGAGCCGGACGTGCTGCCAGTGTTGGTACATTATTCTGTGAGGTACATGATGGATTCAAGGCCTACAAAGTCGGTGGAACACACAGGCACCTTCCGGAAATTGAGCAGGAACTGAGTGTGTTGAACAAAGACAATGTAACGATATCATTTACCCCGCACCTGCTTCCCATATCCCGTGGAATTTTAAGTACCAGTTACGCAAATCTTACATCTGATATTTCTGAAGAAGATTTACGAAAACTCTACCTTGACAGGTATGATGCTGAACCTTTTGTTCGTATGGTACCAGAGGGAACATTCCCGGCGACCCAGCATGTAAGGGGATCAAACTACTGTGATATAGGTTTTGCAATCGATAAACGAACCAACAGAATAATTGTTGTTTCAGCCATTGACAATATTGTTAAAGGTGCTGCAGGACAAGCAGTACACAATATGAATCTGATGTGCGGAATAGAGGAAACAACCGGACTTGAAGGAGCCCCCTTCTTCCCTTAGGGCGTATTCAAAAATAACTTCGTATTCTGAACTTATTTTTGAATAAGCCCCTAATAATTTTTTGCCATGCGTAATGTAAAACTGACCATTGCCTTTGATGGAACGAACTATAGTGGCTGGCAAAAACAATTAAATGCGCCCACGATTCAAGGGGAGCTTGAAAAAGTTCTAGGAACAATCACTAATAATTCAGTAGTTCTTCATGGAGCCGGCAGAACTGATGCAGGTGTTCACGCACTTGGAATGGTTGCCAGCTTCCAAACAAACTCTCTTATTTCACTACCTGAACTATTACGAGGGGCTAATTCCATTCTTCCTCTCTCCATTCGTATTCTCGAAATAAAGAATGCTGCCCCTGATTTTCACGCCCGCTTTTCAACAACTTCAAAAACCTATTTCTATACCATTGATACCGGAGCAATCCAATCACCTGTTAAGCGTTTGTACGCAGTTCACATTCCGCAGAATTTAACAATAGAACCAATGCAGCAATGCCTTGATTTAATCACCGGCACCCATGACTTTGCCAGTTTTGAAGCATCGGGATCACGGGATAAAAGTATCACCACCGGACGCGGCAGCGTGCGTACTTTACAGGAAGCCGTCTTACATAAAGCCGGTAAAGATGAGTTACAATTTATTTTTACAGGTGATGGATTTCTGCGCCACATGGTACGCAATATTGTAGGAACTGTACTTGAAGTAGGAAAGGAGAAAAAAACAGTAGAAGAGTTTAAAAAAATTCTTGAAGCAAAAAACCGGTCAGTGGCCGCCGCAACAGCACCAGCCCACGGACTATTCCTAAAAACAGTGCATTATAAATAGTACCCATCAAAACAAGAGTGTTTCCAGGTGCTGCAGGTTCGCTCGATCTTTTCTGACCGCTATAGTCTTTTCTATGCGGTTAGAAAAGATCGTGAGCGAAGATGCGGTGCCTGGGAGCACTCACTTCATAGCATCAGCTACTGCTTTGCATACATATTCTATATTGGAAGTCGTCAGTCCGGCAAGATTAATCCGACCACCACCAACCACATAAATATTATTTTTTTCTCTCAAACGGCTCACCACATCATCTGACCAGCCACTAAAAGAAAACATTCCACGCTGTGTTTCTATAAAAGAAAAATCGCCAGCAACACCTTGAGCAGCAAGTCCTGCAACCAGGGATTTTCGCATGTTCACAATTCTATCACGCATTGCAGCAAGCTCTTCCAGCCACATTGTATACAAGTCCGGCGTATCCAGAATCATGGTGGCCACAAGCCCGCCATGTGCAGGAGGATTGGAATAGTTTGTACGCACAACAGTTTTCAGATGACTCATGGCCACACTTGCTTCAGTGGCTGAAGGCGTAACAACGGTGATAGCACCGGTCCGTTCGTTATACAATCCAAAATTTTTGGAAAAAGAACTGGCCACAAAAAAATCAACACCAACTGCTGCAAATTGCTCAACTGCAAAACGATCTTCATCTACCCCGTCTCCAAAACCCTGGTAGGCAAAATCAAGAAAAGGAACCCAACCGTTTTTTGCAGCAAGGGTTGCCACCTGTTTCCATTGATCAAAATCGAGATCAACGCCACTAGGATTGTGGCAGCATGTATGAAGAACTACTACATCACCAGCAGGAATTTTTTCAAGATCGCTCATCATCCTGTCAAAATCCAAACTTTTCTGCTCAGGATTATAATATGCATACTGGCTGATCTCAAATCCTGCAGCACCAAATATCCCATTATGATTAGCCCAGGTTGGTGAACTGACCCAAACCTTTGCATCAGGTGTAAATTTATGGATAAGATCTCCACCAACCCGCAAGGCACCAGTCCCACCCGGTGCATGAATCGTTGCAGCACGCCCTGTTGCGACCACATCATTTCCATCACCAAGAATCAAACGCTGTACAGCAGCACCATAGGCAGGATCGCCGGAAATAGGAAGATAGCTCTTAGAAGTCTGCTTCTCAAGCAACTCCTTTTCAGCAGCCTTTACACATCGCAGAACCGGCGTGTTACCGGCATCATCTTTATATACTCCAACACCAAGATTGACCTTTTGCGGATTCTGATCTTTTTTAAACTCTTCAGTTAAGCCTAAAATCGAATCCGGAGGTGCTGGTTGAATGCTTTTCCACATGACGTTTGCCTTCTATAAAAGTTAAGGAGTCACAGTAAATCTGTATGGTGGTGATGGTTACAATAATAAATACTGTGAATTTCTACTTTCTTGATAACGCGTCTTAGTAATTCTGCAAGCTTTTTTTGAATACCCACAAAAGGTACGCCTAAAAAAGCCCGCTTATGAAAAATCCATAAGCGGGCAAATGACTACTCAGTAAAGAATGCAAAACTCAAATCACTTTTTCTGTACAGATTGTTTCGCAAGTAAGGACTGCAGTTTCCAGGGCGAAGAAAGACAGGCACGAGATTTAGAACAGGTGGACATGATATCACAAAAAGAAAGAAACTCAGCCAGGGAATCGTTCATTTCCATGTTTTTACGTGAAATAACCTGAAGTTCACGCTTCATATCAACCCCCTCAAATTGTAGCGTTTTAAGCCAGGCATTCTCCACTTCGCGACAAACTGTAAGCGATGAAAGGCAGGCTATGCCGACCCCGGATTCAACTGCTTTCTTAATGGCTTCAGGATGGCCCATTTCCATAATCACGTTAATCTGATCGAGATAATCTTTCATTTTCTCACGAAAAATTGCAACTGTCCCTGACCCCTTTTCACGCATAATCCATCGGGTATTGGTAAAATCACTTTCCACATTAAAGATACTCTTATGGGAAAGGGGATCTGTAGGCCCGACAATAATAACCAATTCGTCTTCAAACCAGAGGCGTTTAGCAATATCAGGATTATCCACCTGCCCTTCTACAAAACCAACATCTACCTTGCCTTCAAGCACAAGACTCTCTGCATAGCGAGTATGATGAACAAGCATATTGATATGAACCTGGGGATGCATTCTCTTGAATGCCCCAATAAGATAAGGAAGGATGTAATCTCCAATGGTGGTGGAAGCCACCACATTAATTTGCCCGCTCAAGGTATCGTTCTTTTCAGACATTATGTTTTCAACATTGCCAACCTGGCACAAAATCTCTTTGGAAAGAGGAAGAAGATATCGGCCACGTTCATTGAGCAACAGACTTCGTCCATGCCTGTCAAAAAGAGAACCACCAAGCTGATTTTCAAGCTCAGCCAGAGCCATGCTCACAGCAGACTGAGTCACAAACAGTTTCTTACTGGCTTTAGTCACCTGGGCAGTCTCAGCAACTGCAATAAAAATCTCAAGTTGTCTCAGTGTGATAGACATACGGAAAAACCTTTGTTCAATATTTTTTATAATACTTATCGTTTTTACTAATTAGAGATATTTTTACAATATCATTTATAATTGTTTTCTCAATGTTTTTCCTCTAGGGAGTACATTTTACAATATTTTCATCCTGTCAATCAGCAATTAACTCCACCGTAAATGAATGACCATTCACTTTTCAGTTGACAAAACCTACCCATTTAAGTAGTTAGCATATGTGTATATCAGAAAGTCTTCCTGCTAACTCAACTTAAGGAGCCTTTAGATGGAGCTTCAATTTTCTGATTTTCTATACCGTGACAATGTATTATGGATCACGGCATTCACTCTTGGTGGCCTGGCATTCGCTCTCGGCCCCATCGCCATCGTCTACATACTTATGCCTCGCGGCACCAGACAGTTCGAGAATAAGAACAGTCAGGCAATTGAATGTGGTATGGATCCGATTGGTGATTCCTGGATTCGATACAATTCTGTCTTTTTTCTCTACGCATTAATCTTTCTCGCATTTGATGTGGATGTACTTTTTCTTTTTCCTGTTGCTCTGGCCTATAACAGCCAGGAACTTCTGGAAAAAGGCATCGTCTACCGAGATTTTATTGAAGTTATCATTTTCATTGGAATTTTATCACTCGCAATCGTCTACGCATGGATCAAGGGAGTCTTCAAGTGGGAACGCAAAACGTACCTTCGCCGTTAGAACCGATACCCTCGTCAGTTGTTCAGTTTGCCGCTGCCGACAAACTCATCAACATAGGTCGGGTAAACTCATTCTGGCCCCTCACTTTCGGTATTGCCTGCTGCGCTATTGAAATGATGGCAACCGGTTGTGCCAGATTTGACATGTCCCGCTTTGGTGCGGAGGTGTTTCGTCCATCGCCAAGGCAGTCTGATGTGATGATCGTCGCAGGCACTGTCACAAAAAAAATGATGCCTGGTATCAAGGTTCTCTATGACCAGATGCCGGAACCCAAGTGGGTTATCGCGCTAGGTAATTGTGCAATTTCAGGTGGACCATTTGTCTTTGACGGCCAATACTCAATTGTGCTTGGAGCAGATAAATTTCTTCCGGTCGATATCTACATTCCGGGTTGCCCGCCGCGTCCTGAAGCACTGCTTGAAGGAATCCTCCAACTGGAAAACAAGGTCTCCGGCTGGAATCGCTGGAAAGATCCTGAAAAAGCCTGAAGAGGAATATGACAATGATAAAAGACACTGTAAGACAGGCACTGCAGGATCTCTTTCCTGATCCTGAGCCGGTTATCGAAGAACCTGTTGTCGAGGCTGCCGAAGGAGACGAGGCAGACGGGGACAAAAAGAAACCAGCCAAGAAGAAAGAAGAGCCAAGAGTTAATGGTGTGCTCGAACGTGATCATGCTGAACATGGCTATGATATCGATGTACAGCTCGAACCGGGCGAACTTCTTGCTGCAATAATGATTCTAGACAAAGCCGGTTTCTTTATTGAGGCCGTCACCGGGGTTGATTGGATCAAAGAAGATCAACTCGAAGCAGTCTATGATTTCAGTCGGTATGACTTCGATGTCTGCCGGGTCGTGATTCGAACCCGTACACCACGTTCGAATCCGATTATTCCCACTATCTCCAAGATATATCCTGGTGCCAACTGGCATGAGCGTGAGACCCACGACTTTTTCGGTATCAAATTTGATGGGCACCCACACCTCATTCCTCTGCTCCTTCCCGAAGATGCAGACTTCCATCCCCTTTTAAAGGATTTCAAACCATGAGTGGACCAATTCATATCCAACCGGGCGAAACCTTTACTCTGAACGTAGGGCCGCAGCATCCTGCAACCCATGGTGTTCTTCGGGTAAAGATGGAAATGGATGGTGAGTATATTGTCAAGGCTGAAACCGTGCTTGGCTATATTCATCGTATGCACGAACTGATGGGTGAGAACAGAACCTATCCGCAGGTTCTGCCCAACCTCAGTCGTCTTGATTATCTTGGAGCCTTAGGTTACACCCACGCACATGTGCTGGCTGTTGAACGTGCTGCAGGTATCGAGGTTCCGGAGCGTGCCGAATATATCAGAGCCATTACGGTGGAACTGAACAGAATAGCTTCTCATCTCTTCTGGTTCGGCGCCTTTGTTATGGATCTTGGAGGATTTACTCCTCTTATGTATGCCATTGAAGACCGTGAGTATATCCTTGATATGCTTGAAGCGGTTACCGGCTCACGTCTTACTTACTGTTATTATCGTTTCGGCGGATTGTACAATGATATCGATGATGATTTCATAGATGCGGCCAAGGCATTCATCCCACGCATGCGCAGACAACTGAAAAAATACGACGCGCTTGTCACCGGCAATATCATTTTTGAAAAACGTCTCAAAGATATTGGACCTATTTCCGCTGAAATGTGCCGCAAATATGGTGCCTCAGGGCCTGTTGCCCGTGGTGCGGGAATTGACTTTGATGTTCGTAAGAATGAACCTTACTCAGTATATTCTGAGTTTGATTTTGACGTTCCTGTTTACCATGAGTGCGATTCCCTTGCACGTTACATGGTTCGTATGGATGAGATGGAGCAATCTCTACGAATTATCGAGCAGGGTCTTGAAAAATTACCAGACGGGCCTATCATGCCCAAGAAAAAACCAAAATTAATCAAGCCTCCAAAAGGTGATTATTATCAGGCTGTAGAAACAGCACGAGGCAGTTTTGGTATCAGAATTGTCAGTGACGGCACTAAAAATGCCTATCGCTTCAAACTTCGCTCTCCGACATATTCCAACATGTCTCTCTTTGATGAGGCGTGTGAGGGCATGATGATTATGGACGCACTCGCCATGATGGGGAGTCTTGATCTTGTTATACCTGAGATTGACAGGTAAGGGAGAAGTCGTATGAGTTTAACAATACTAAATGCCGTCATTGCGGTGGTCGCTGCCATTGCTTTTGCCGCAGTCAATGCTGCCTACCTCGTATGGGCGGAACGTCGAGGTGCCGGTCGAATTCAGCGCCGTCCGGGTCCGAATGTCAATGGCCCCTTAGGCCTGTTACAGCCCCCTTGTGACGGCATTAAACTGATGGCCAAACAGATTATGATTCCAGGCGGAGCTGACAAGGCCCTGTTCATGGTGGCTCCTGCGCTGGCCATGGCACCTGCTATCATGAGTTTTGTCACCATTCCTTTCAGTGACACCATCGTTGCCCACTCCATGAATGTCGGAGTGCTGATGATCTTTGCCTTTGCATCACTTGGCGCCATGTCCATCTTGCTTGCTGGCTGGGGATCACGGAACAAATATGCTGTTATGGCCTCTGTTCGTGCCGTCTCCCAGAATATCTCTTACGAAATCCCCATGCTCATCACCGTCATCACCATCGTCATGATGACAGGCACCATGGATCTTAAAGAACTGGTTGCGGGCCAGGCAGGCGGTATGTGGAACTGGAATGCAGTACCATCCCTGGCCAGTCCTTTGATGCCAGTTTCTTTTCTTATCTTTTTTATCTGCTCACTTGCTGAAACCAACCGAGCCCCATTTGATCTTGGTGAGGCAGAAAGTGAATTAGTGGCCGGATTTCATACTGAGTATGGAAGTATGGGTTTTGGACTCTTTTTTATGGGTGAGTATGCTAACATCGTCATTGGTGCCAGCCTCATCACTATACTATTCCTTGGCGGCTGGGGCTGTCCTTTAGGGCTCTTCCCCGGTGTCTGGTGGTTTCTGCTTAAAATTTACATACTTATTTTTTCCTTTATCTGGATTCGATGGACATTCCCAAGGACAACAATATATGGACTGCTCAATCTGAGCTGGAAAATATTGATTCCGATTTCACTGTTTAACCTGCTGCTCACAGCTGGATTACTGAAGGTATTTTAATATGGGTGCCTATTTTAGCGAAATATTCCTTGGACTGAAGTCCCTTGTCATCGGGCTGATTATAACGTTCAAGGAATTCTTCAAACCTGTGGTGACTGTTCCCTACCCGTTCAAAACAATCAAGATGAGCGAGAGGTATCGCGGTCATATTGAGTTGATTGAGGATGAGGAAGGAAATCCAAAATGCATTTCCTGCGGAGCGTGCCAACGTGCCTGCCCATCAGGATCTATCAGCCTTGCTTCAAAATCTGTTGAGTATGAAGCAATGGTCAAAGGAGAAATGAAAACCAAGAAGAAGAAAGTGCTCACCAAGTACAATCTCAACTTCACCACCTGTTCACTTTGCGGGCAATGTGTTGAAAACTGTAACTTCGGAGCCATTACTTTTTCTAAAGATTATAATCTTGCTTCAAGTCGTAAGGAAGATTTCCATTTCGACCTTCTTAAAAGATTGCAGGAGAGAAACTCATGAACCCAACTGACGCCTCAGGTATTCTCGGCTTTTTTACTGCCGATGGATTTGCAGGCTATGCCGATCCTCTTGCAGGAATCGTCTTTCTGATCATGCTTGCGACCACCATTATTGGAGGAATCATCGCCTGCAATTCTGAAAGACTAGTTCGTGCGGTGGCAGGCCTTGCCCTCTGCTTCATTGGAGTGGCTGCCATTTACTACTATCTCAATTCACCTTTTGTAGCCATGATGCAAATGCTCATCTATGTTGGAGCAGTGTGTATTACCATAGCCTTTGCCATCATGCTTGCTGCGCCTGAAGAGAACAAGAAAAAAGGCCCTGCAGGCCCTCTAAGCGGCCCACTTGGTCTCATTACGGCAGGTCTTGCTACTATTGGTATGATAGGACTTGCTGTAAACACAAAATTTATTGTTCTACCTAAAGTCAATATGGGTGGAGTGAAACTCATTGGTGCTGAACTGCTCACCAGTTATTCCATGGTATTTGAACTGGTCTCTATTGTCCTGCTCATTGCCATTATCGGATCTCTGATCATAGCACGACACGGAAGGAGCAAATAAATGTCGATTCTCAACCTTCACAATAGCCTGAACACCTATCTTATCCTGGCAGCAATCCTGTTTGGAATGGGTATATATGGACTGGTTACCCGCAGAACCCTTATTGGCATGCTGATTGCGTCTGAATTGATTCTGGTAGGATCTTCCATCAACTTCATGGCCTTTAATAGATTTACCGCTCCAGACCCCACAGTAGGACAAATATTCACCCTGTTCATCATGGCCATTGCCGCCGCAGAAGCAGCCATCGGCCTCAGTATCACCATTGCAGTATATCGAAATTACAAATCAGTCGACACCGAAGATATAGTCGACCTTAAAGGTTAGGAAAGAGGAACCTCTGTCATGGAAATACAAACGGTTAGTTCCGTAAAACTTCTCCTCGCACTTCTTGTTCCGCTGATTGGTACACTTGGTGTCATGTTTGTTGGCAAAAACGAGAATATACGCGAGGGCGTCTCATCAGCTGCATCAGTGATTCTCTTCCTGCTGGTTGCCTCGATGATTCCCACAGTTCTCGAGGGCAAGATCCTTGTCTACCACATGTTTACTGTGTTACCAGGTCTTACGGTAACTTTGCGGGCAGACGGAATGTCAATGATTTTCGCACTCGTATCTTCATCACTGTGGACAATTGCAGTATACTACTCCATGGGTTACATGCGAGCCCACCAGGAACATGCACAAACACGGTTTAACGCCTGTTTTGCTTTAGCCATTTTTGGCGCCATCGGCGTTGCATTTTCCGACAACCTGTTCACCATGTATCTTTTCTACGAGGTTGTTTCAGTCTGTACCTACCCACTGGTTGCTCATGCACAGGATAAGGCAGGCTATAACGGTGCCCAGAAATATATTGTCTATCTGACAACCACAGCCAAACTCTTTCTGCTACCTGCACTGATTCTTATTTATGTTATCACCGGAACCCTTGACTTCCCGCATAACATAATGGACGGTCTGTTTACAGGAGATACCGAAAGCTGGATCGTAATCATGCTTTATGTCTTCTGCCTCTTCGGATTTGCCAAGAACGGTGTGATGCCATTCCATCACTGGCTGCCAGGTGCCATGGTTGCACCGACTCCGGTCTCCGCACTTCTCCATGCAGTGGCAGTTGTTAAAGTTGGTGTCTTCTGCACTACACGAACAATGCTCTATGTATTTGGTGTTGATACCATGCATGCACTAAACCTTGGTATCCCAACTGCATACTTTGTTGGTTTTACAGTTCTTGCGGCATCTATTCTTGCACTTTCCAAAAATAATCTAAAAGAACGACTGGCTTATTCCACCATCTCTCAGCTTTCCTATATTATTCTTGGTGTTGCATTACTCACCCCGGCAGGAATCGATGGTGGACTCATCCATATCGTTAATCATGCTTTTTCCAAAATCACTCTCTTTTTCTGTGCTGGTGCAATTATGATTGCCCATCATAAAAAGGATATTTCGCAAATGGGAGGACTTGGAAAAAGTATGCCCATCACATTCGCATGTTTTTTCATTGCCTCACTCTCCATGATCGGTGCCCCACCGGTTGCAGGATTTGTTACAAAATGGAATCTACTGGTTGGCTCCATACAGGCTCATCAAATGGGAATACTCCTTATTCTGATAGCCTCTACCATGCTCAATGTAGGGTATTTTGCCCCGGTTACCTTTAAGGCATTCTTTGGAAAACGACCTGAAGGTGAAACATATCA
>JAOZQU010000305.1 GCA_029932055.1 Desulfocapsa sp. | reverse complement strand
GTTTACGGTTTACGGTTTACGGTTTGGGGGTTGCGGTATGCGGATATTTGCATACTTGGCTTGGGATTACAATCTCCAGAAATTTATATTTTTGTCTTTTATTGAATCAACTCCGAGCATTGATTTTACGTCTATCAGGCAACCGTTTTTGGTGAGTGTTTTTGTGAAGTAGTCGAGGGGTTGCTCTCGGAATTCTTTATGGGGAACTGCAATGATCAGGGCGGCAAGATTTTTAAAATTTTTTGTAGAAGTCAATTTGATACCGACATGTTTCAAGGCTTCTTCTGGTTTGACGGCAGGGTCATGTACTATTGTTTCAATACCATAATCCTGGAGTTCTTCGATGATATCGATGACTCGTGAATTTCTGAGATCAGGGCAGTCTTCTTTAAAAGTAAGACCCAAGATACCTATTTTTGAGTTTGTGAGTTCAACATGGGCTTTAAGCATCATTTTGACTGTTTTTTCGGCAATGAATTTTCCCATGTTGTCGTTAATTCGTCGACCTGCCAGGATTACCTGTGGAATGTAACCTGAAGACTCAGCTTTGTGGGTGAGATAGTATGGATCAACTCCGATACAATGGCCACCAACGAGGCCTGGACGGAATGGAAGGAAGTTCCATTTGGATCCGGCAGCTTCAAGAACGTTTAAGGTATCTATGTTTAAGCGGTCAAAAATAATGGCCAGTTCATTGATCAGGGCAATGTTGAGATCACGCTGGGTATTTTCAATGACTTTTGCTGCTTCAGCTTCTTTGATGGTTGGAACCGAATAAATGCCGGCTTCAATGATGGAACCATAGAGATCGGAAACAGCTTTGAGGCTTTCCGGAGTATCAGCTGAAACGATTTTGGTGATTTTAGTGAGGGTGTGCTCTTTGTCGCCGGGATTGATTCGCTCAGGTGAGTAGCCAACATTGAAATCTTTTTTCCATTTTAACCCTGATGTTTCTTCAAGGACAGGGACGCAGGCTTCTTCGGTGGCTCCGGGGTATACCGTTGATTCAAAAATTACCGTTGCTCCCTTTTTCATATACTTGCCTGCCGTGGATGCTGCACCTAGCAGGGGGCGGAGGTTAGGTTGCTTGGCGTGATCAATGGGAGTGGGGACAGCGATGATCAGAAAATCCGCTTCAGAGAGTTTTTCCGGATCGTAAGTGAATGATAAGAGTTTAGCGGCTTCAAAACCTGCAGTGTCGACTTCGTTATTATGATCAATTCCTTTCCGATAGTTTTGGATTGCATCCTTATTGAGGTCGTAACCAATTGTTTTACAAATTTTTCCAAAGGTGATGGCCAGGGGAAGACCGACGTATCCAAGACCAATTATTCCGACTGTAGTTGTATTAGACATTGTTTTTCTCATTTGATGGAAGGCAATTTGCCAATTATTGGAATATCAACAGCACTATACACATCTTTTTTATGGCGGATATTACCTCTGAAAAAGTCCCATGCCAGAATGGGAGCTATTCCTGCCGCTGCTCCAAGGAAGAGACCCATGAGAATTATCTTTATCCTCATATCCTTTGAAGGGCTGAGTGGCATCTGCGGAGGATTGATGAGTTTAATGTTATTTACAACAGCTTTTTCTTTTCTTGATAGCTCAGTGAATATATCATCCAGGCGTTTATATCGTTCTGAAGAACTTTCCACTGCATTTTGGAGCACATCCAGTTGTGATTGAAGCTCCATGTCCGTTACCGAGGTGAGTGCAGGAGGGATTTCAAATTTGAGCTTAAAGAGACGGAGTTCATTTTCAGAATTCTTTAACTGAGCGTAGTATTCGTCTTTCTGTGTTTTGGTAAATTCCAGTTCATGGCGAATTAAACTTTTGTTTGCCTCCATATTCATAGCAACCCATACGTCAATATAACTTTGGACAAGAACTGCAGCCATCTCCCGATCCAAACTTATACCGACAATCGTTACAGTTCCTTTTCGAGTATCACCCCTAATATCAATTCGTTTGCTGAGTGCCAGGAGTAGTTGCGGTGTTATTGCAGTTTTATCACTTGATGGTGTCACTTCTTTATTGAGGATCTTTTTTATGACAGGGATAAGTTTTTCTTTGAGCTGTCCGGTAACACTGAGAGGGATTGCAAGGTCATCCTGTAATCGTTTTGGGATAACTTTAAGAACTTCCGTGCGAAAAATGGAACTATGCATTCGTTCCACTGCAGCGGTAATATGAGCCTGGTCACCTGTTTGAAGAGTGATTTCTTCAGTAACTTCAGAAATCATTTGCGCCCGAGGAGTCTCAACTTGTGTGGTTGCAATACTGCTGTATTCAGGCATTATCTGTAAACTGATAGGGATCGCAACTGAAAGACCAATGAATGTAGTAAATATCACTATCCATTTATGCTGTAAAATAGGCATAAGATATTTAGCAATATAAAATTGCGGGTCAATTTGTTGGTTTTGGGGGTTGTCGTTGTATGAAGGCATAAATCAGTATCAAAGATAGGTAGTGAGGATTATTTAGGGTAAGGATCAGTTTTTTTGTCAGGTGTATATTCGTTAAGAACTATACCATCAATTGTTCCATTACCAGCTTCAATGATATTTTTTGTTTCTTTCAAATCGTCTTTGGTTGTTCCCGACTGTTTGGTAATCAAAAGGAAATAATCCACTTCAGAGGTAAGAGAGACAATATTAACATTGTTTCGGTTGGGGGTAAGAACCGGAGACGTGTCAAAAATAATCAGATCATACTGATGTCTGATATACTGGAGTAGTTTTGAAATATGCGAGTAGCGAAGATATTCTGCAAAGTTATTACAGTGCTCACCAGCAGTGATTACACTTAAGTTTTCAATTCCTGTCTCTTTTACCACTGCCTGCCATGGCAGGTTATTTTGAACAAGATCAGTGAAACCATAGGATTGTGGAAGAGAGAAGAATTTGTGCAACCCCGCACGACGCATATTACAATCGATGAGGAGGACTGTTTTCTGGCAGGAACACGCTGCATTATAGCCAAGTGCTGCTACAAGGAGACTGGTTCCTGTATTGTCGTATGGGCTTGCAATGAGGAGAGTATTCCCGCCGGATTTTTCCAGACTTGTAAAGACTTTTTCCCGGATTTGAGTTAGTTCGGCATAGTGATATGCTTTTTCAATGATCGGATTGATAAAGGTTTTCTTTTGTTTTACAGGCGGGTGGGCAATGTCGGTTGAAACAGCACGAATGGGCCTGTTAGATTTTTTGTTTTGCTGCGTTTCCGTTTCATCTGACTCTTTATCGGGGATGATGATGAAGTTGACATCATCTTGTGATTGGTTCTTTGAGTCTATAGTAGCCATGTTATAGCCTGCATCAGTAGGTACTGCACTCTCTGCTCTAGTTGCTGCTGCTTCTGCATCTAACTCAGAAGCCCTTGCTGCATCTTCACTAGCCTTAGCTCCAACTTGAGCATTAACTGCATCGTTAGCATTGGTATTAATCTCACCTGATACAGCATTGGCTTGTGTAGCCCACTCATTAACTTCATCTACATT
>JAOZQU010000096.1 GCA_029932055.1 Desulfocapsa sp. | reverse complement strand
CTGTTGAAAAAATCGAATTGATTCAAAAAGAACAGAAAGAACAATACCGAGGGTGGTAAGGATGGCAATGGTGGAACAAAGCACAAGACCAAGCTGGACAATTCGCTCAACATGGTTTCTGGCACGCATATCAGGACGAATCCGACTATACACAAGTGATGCAGAGAACAGTGCCGTGGACAGCATAACCAGCCCCAGAGAAATACGACTGATTCGTTCCATGCCAAGATATTGCTCTGCAGCCTGCTGCAGCACCGGATCAATGTCCCGGGCTGCCACATGACCGGCAACCAGATTACGCAGGTCATTCACCAAAAGATTGGTCTGATCAGCAGAAAGCCCCTGAAAAGAACCCGGCAGAGTTTTCATTGCCATTGCAGTCAATATGGAATCGGAAAAAGCCATCCAGAAAGCAAAAATGATAATTGCCGGCAAAACACACCAGAGAGCTGTCAGCATTCCGTAATACCCAGGCCGTGAATGAAGACCGCCGGAACCTGTCCCCGGCCCACTTACAGAAAAGGCCCGCCGCTTTCCCTGCATATAGGCCATTGAGGCAAGGGCCAGTAGAATGGGTAAAAAAATTGCAGATGACATTACCTGGTTTCTCCCCGTACAATTGTCCCCTCAACGAGATAAATAACCTCTTCTGCAATATTCTTGATACGATCGCCAATCCGCTCAAGATGACGGGCAAGTAAATAGAGGTTCACCAGACATTTTGCATGGCCTGGCTCTGTATCAAGGGCCTTTATCACCCGCCTGTAAGCCTGGTCACGGAGTTGATTCACCTCTTCATCTTTGAGAAAGATCCTGCGCGCCAGATCAGCATCCTCAGTGACAAGGGCATCCAGGCCCAACTTAAACATAGCCAGCACCTTGCCAAACATTGGCTGATAATCAATGGTGAGAACCTGGGTCGTATTTTTGTTGATGATCTGCATCCTCTGGGCGATATTAGCCGCGTTATCGGCAATACGTTCCAACTCATTGTTTATCTTGATAATGGCGATAAGTAAGCGCAGATCTCTGGCAACCGGTTGATGGAGGGCAAGAATCTTAAGACACTCTTCCTCCACCTCAATTTCCATCTCGTCAATCTCCCAATCCGAAACAATAATCTCCTGTAACAGCTCGTGGTCTTTTGTCTGCATGGCAAGGCTGGTCTTTTGCAGCCGATCTTCAACCATGGAGCCAAGAACCATGAATTTCTTCTTTACGTTGTCTATTTCGCGTTGAAAGGTTATCTGGTGAGTCAAAAGAGCCTCCTTAAATGTTCTGAAAAGTATATTATGTTCAATAATAGACTCATTCTGTTTTAGGTTTTGGTTAGGGTTTTGTTAAGATTGCGTTAGGAGGTTATTTTTCCTTGCAAGCTGTAATTTGCTATGTAGGATTATATCAAATTCAGATGTCCACAAACCTATTCATTGCAGGAGAAACCGTGTGGGAAAAGCAAGTATCCTTCTTGTAGAAGACGATGCCGATATCCAACAGCTGGTCAGTTATAATCTGATTAAATCAGGATTTAATGTCACCTGCGCTGACTCCGGCGAGGAGGCTCTGCAAATCCTTGAACAAGAACCTGTTGACCTGGTTCTCCTTGACCTCATGCTGCCTGGAAAAGATGGAATGGAAGTATGCACAATAATCCGCGTAAAAACAGATATCATTCAACCGCCGATCATCATGCTCACGGCCAAAAGTGAAGAGGATGACATTGTTACCGGTCTCAGCTGTGGTGCTGATGACTATGTAACAAAACCTTTCAGCCCGCGGGTACTCATCGCCAAGGTACAGGCGATGCTGAGGAGAAAACAGGAAAAGATCCCCCGGCAACAACGACCGGACAAAGAAACCATTCGTATCCATTCCATGGTCATTCATCCCGGTCGGCATGAGGTTCTTGTTGAAGGAAAACAAATTCACCTTACAGGCACTGAGTTCACCATTCTGGAACAGCTTGCCGGACGTCCCGGATGGGTTTATAGTCGTCAACAAATCATCGACAAAATACGTGGTTATGACTATATCATCACCCCACGTGCCATTGATGTTCAAATCTTTGGTCTGCGTAAAAAACTGGGTGATAAAGGAAACTTTATAGAAACCGTGCGTGGTATTGGCTACCGTTTACGGGAAGAAGGATAACACAGTGAACAACAGACGATTCTTCTGGCAGCTTTTTCCTGCTGCCCTTCTTATCATCGTCATCTCAGTTTCTGCTCTGAGCTGGTACGGAACACAAATCATTCAGACTTTTTACTATCAGGAGATGGAGGAAGATATTAAAGACAGGGCCATACTCCTGCGACCCCATATTAACCAGCTACTCACCAGCACCAGTACCATAGATCAGCTCCAGCAATTCTGCCGACAAATCGGACGCGCAGCTGCTACCCGAGTTACTGTTATTTCCGGAGACGGTACAGTGCTGGCTGATTCCAATGAAGATCCTACCCAGATGGACAGACATGACAGTCGTCCAGAAATTCAAAAAGCTGCAACTGGATCTGTCGGTGCATCACTTCGTTTCAGTAAAACATTGGGCCGGAATATGCTGTACATTGCAATCCCGCTCACCACCGACAAGCCCCGGGATGGGGTACTCCGTCTTTCAGTCTCTGCTGAGGCACTCGATGCTGTACTCTCTTCCACCCGTAAAAAACTTCTTTTGGGTCTTCTGCTCATTGCTCTTATTGCAGCCGGATTATCCTATTATTTCGCACGCCGCATCAGCAGGCCCCTGGAAGAGATGAGGCAAGGAGCAGAACGGCTGGCCAGCGGCGAAATTGATCATCCCATTATCATAAGTGACAACAATGTTCCAAAAGAAATGACAGACTTGTCCCATTCGCTCAACAATATGGCTGAGCAGCTTAATGGCCGCATTAAAATAATCAGTCAGCAGCGAAATGAACTTGAAGCCGTCTTCAGCAGCATGACCGACGGTGTCCTGGCCATCGGCCCTGACCACACAATCATCCGCATAAATCGTGCGGCAGCCGAACTCTTTCATATAGACGGACAAGCCGTGAAGGGAATGATATTTGAAGGCGTTATCCGCAACAGAGTTTTGCAGAAATTCCTGAGTAAATCTTTAGAGAGCGATGTCAGCATAAACAAAGATCTCAGCCTGATGGAAAACGGAGAGCAGATGACCCTCCACTGCAATACCCAGCCGCTCTATGATGGTGAAGATAAGCGAATTGGCATCCTTGTGGTGCTGAATAACCTGACCCGAATCAATCAGCTTGAAAGCATCAGGCAGGATTTTGTGGCCAATGTCTCCCATGAGTTAAAAACTCCGATTACTGTCATCCGTGGCTACGTGGAAACTCTGCTTGATGGTGCCATGGCTGACTCTGGAGAAGCGACAAATTTTCTCAAAACCATCCACAGGCAGGGAATCAGGCTCGATGCCATTGTCGATGATCTGTTAACACTTGCCCATATTGAAGATACAGCAGAAAAAAATGTGATGAAGCTGCGGCAGGAAAAAATATGTCCCATACTTGAAACAGCAGTCCAAACCTGTCTTGTCGGGGCAGAACAGAAAAAAATCACCATCAACATAGAATGTGATGCAGATATTATGGCAGCAGTCAACCGCCCCATGCTTGAACAGGCGATCATTAACCTGCTCACCAATGCTGTTGCCTACAGTCCGGATCAATCAGCAATCTCGGTGACGGCAAAGCAACAAAAAAATTCTGCGGGCAGTGAGATCGTCAGCATCAGTGTTCAAGATCAGGGCCCCGGTATCAGCAGCGAACATCAAAAACGTATTTTTGAACGGTTTTATCGCTGTGACAAGGCCAGAAGCCGGGAACACGGTGGAACCGGCCTGGGTCTTGCTATTGTCAAACATATTGCCGACTGTCATAACGGGACGGTGGAACTCGCAAGCCACCTCGGGGACGGCTCTACATTTACTCTCATCCTGGAAGCCGGGAACAAGGAGTAAATATTGCCTTGCACGAGTACTTCATGTTAAAATCAGAACATGATTAAAACACTCCAGGAAGTCATGACCTCCCCCGTTATCAGTATTGCACCGGACAGGTCTGTAAGCCATGCTCTCGGTATCATGGAGCAAAACAAACTCAGTGCCTTAATTGTTGCCAAAAATAAAAAACCTGTGGGCATATTCACTGAACGGGCACTGATCCAGATCCGCGTTGGCGGGGAAATCGATTATTCCTCACCCATTCATCAGGTCATGAGCAGCCCCCCGTTAAGTGCTTCGGTTGATATGGATTACCGGGAAGCGTATCAGCTTCTGCTGCAGCATCGCTTCCGTCATCTGGTCGTTACCGACCCTGATGGCTACCTGGTCGGCATTGTCACCGGCACAGATTTTCTCTCCCACCTGGGCCTTGAATATTTCATGGAATTTAAAAATGTGGGCCAGGTCATGATCAGGGATGTCGTTACCCTGAAAGCTTCATCACCTGCCTTTACCGCAATGAGATTAATGAATGATCGCCGGATCAGTTCACTGGTCATTGAAGACAACGGGTACCCGGAAGGCATTATTACAGAGCGAGACCTCCTTCGCCTTATCCGATCAAAAATAAATCTTGACACAATTTCCCTTCAAGAGGTCATGAGCAAGCCGGTACAAACTGTTTATTCAGATGTTTCCAGCCATGAAGCAGCAAAAATTTTCATGAACAATAAGCTGCGCCGTCTGGTGGTGACCAACAGCAGCGGCCATTGTGTTGGTATCATCACGGAAACCGACATGGTGAAGGGCTTACGCACCAGTTATACGGATCATCTCAAAGGAATCATCCAGCAGAAAGATCAACAACTCAAGAAAGTCAAACAACAGATGGAGGAAAGATCCATTCTGGATAGTATGTTGCAATCCGTTGGTGATATGGCTATCACGATCATGGATCCTGACCTGGAAATTATCATCCACAACCAGGCAGCAGGGGAACTCTATGATTGCCCAACCGACAAGCCAATCGGCAGCAACGCAGCAACATTGTATACAAACAGCAGTAACCTGAAGCAGTTTAAAAAAGGTGTTGCCGCCGCTAATAAAGATGGACGACATGAGTTTGTCATGAAGCAGCAGAAAGCCGGTACAACCCGATATCTCGCAACAACAATCTTTTGTATCTACGATCAGGAAAACAACAAAACCGGCTTTGGTTTAATTTCTCAGGATATCACCGGACAAAAAATGGCAGTGCTGGAACTTGAGAAAAAAAAGAAGGAAGCAGAGGATGCAAACATTGCTCTCAAGGTTATGCTGGATCAGCACACCAGAACCAAAGAAAGCGTTGAGGAACAGATATCCATTAAATTACAGGAACTGGTCAATCCTTACCTTGACCTGCTCCAGCAATCCGGAATCAATGAAAAACAGTCTGAAACCATAAGTATCATAGCTGCTCATATTGATTCCATTACCCATCAATTCACGCCTAAGGCAAGAAAAATCATGCTCAAGCTCTCGCCTCGGGAAATGCTGATTGCCGACCTTGTCCGGCAGGGCAAGACAAGTAAAGACATCTCGGAAATACTCCATATTTCTCTGCGTACTGTGGAAACCTATCGCAACAATCTTCGCAAGAAACTTGGGATCAATAAAAAGAAAATCAGCCTGCGAACCTATCTTATGACTGACTTTACGCATCAAAAGTGATAATCGCAACTCTCCTCTTCATTGAATGATGATGCCCTGCCAAAATACAGTATTTCACTACGTATTTTTCCTGTGTTTTTCCAGCATTGACATAAAATCAATTTTAGATGATATTTTCTGATGGATAAAAATATTTTCAAAGAACCAGTGATCACACAACTATTCTTCATGCCATTTGGATCTAACACATATTTATCAGGAGAACAGAACCCATGACTGTAAAAAAGAAAAGCCCCACCAGTAAACCAGTTGCAGCTGCCAAACCCGCTTCTGCCAAGTCATCCACCACCAAAACTACCACCAAGCCCACCCAGGAAGCCAAAACCACACAAAGCAAAGAAAAACAAAAAACAGTCCCCAAGCTATCTGAGACAGCTTGTAAAAGTAAAAAACTAACGACAGTAAAAGCCCCAAAAGTTAAAAACCCTGAAACCATTCTCTACAAAAAAAAGGGTGTCATCCTGAAAGACCTCCTCAAAGATTATTCAAATTTACAAAAAGGTGCACCATGCCTTAATAAATTCCAAAAAAAGGCTATTCGCCGCTACCACAGAGAGGAAACGCTCAAACCGTATCAGGCGGAACTGATCAGAATGCAGAAATGCCTGGAAAAGAAAAACCGCAAGATGGTAATTTTATTTGAAGGTCGGGATGCTGCAGGCAAAGGTGGGACCATTCGTCGTGTCGTCCGTTATATGAACGAAAAACATTACCGAATTGTTGCCATGGCCAAGCCCAATGACGAAGTGAAGTCCCAGTGGTATTTCCAAAAATACATTACTCAACTCCCCCGTGGAGGAGAAGTTGTACTTTTTGATCGAAGCTGGTACAACCGCGCTGTTGTCGAACCGGTTTTCGGATTCTGCACCTCTGAGGAATACAAGAATTTCATGCGGGGCGTGGTTGGCTTTGAGAAAGATCTGGTTCGGCAGGGAACTATCCTTATAAAATTGTACTTTTCCGTGATCAAAGAAGAGCAAGCCAGACGATTCAAAAGGCGGAAAACAGACCCACTCAGGCAGTGGAAACTATCGGAAATTGATGTCCAGGCCCAGGACCGCTGGGATGATTTCACCAATCAAAAATATGAAATGCTGAAAAAAACCCATACCAATATCGCACCCTGGACCATTATTCGCTCCAACAACAAACATGAAGCCCGGCTCAATGCCATGAAAATCATCCTCAACGCTGTTCCCTATGAAAGAGGAAATACTGATCTTGACTATGTACCGGACTCCAAGGTGGTTATCTCAGGCGCCCGTGAAAAGGAAATCATGGATGCACAACGTATTAAACTCGGCAGTTTTGTAGGATAATCGTCACAAAATCAAAATACCTGGTTACTAAATTACAATTCAACATAGAAACAATAGAGGTGTCGTCATGGGCAGCAACAATAGAAACAAAAAAGATAAGACTAAATTAGCAGAAAGTACTGCCATTAGAAATATCAATGCCAAGGAAAGTAAAAACCGCCAGGCAGTGTGGATCAAAAAATGGCATCTGGAATACGAGGAAGAGCTTCGAACCCTTCAGATCGAGCTGATGAAGATGCAGCAGTCCATGCAGGCCAGTGGGAAACGAGTACTGGCTATTTTCGAAGGACGGGATGCAGCCGGAAAAGGAGGGACGATCAAACGTATTATTGCCCACCTCAACCCCAGAAGCTATAATGTTGTTGCACTCGCCAAACCAAACGAAACAGAACTCAGCCAGTGGTATTTCCAACGCTACACCTCGCACCTTCCGCATGCAGGTGAATTTACCATCTTTGACCGAAGCTGGTATAACCGGGCAATGGTTGAACCGGTTATGGGGTTTTGTTCCGATGAGCAAAACAAACGTTTCCTGAAAGACGTGCCCATGCTTGAAGAGCTACTGGTCAAAGACGGCATAACACTATTCAAATTTTATTTTTCGGTTTCAAAACAGGTACAGAAAGAACGTTTTGATTCCAGAAAAACTGACCCTTTAAAACAGTACAAGCTCTCACCGGTGGACAACC
Organism: Desulfocapsa sp.; assembly: GCA_029932055.1. Classification (GTDB taxonomy): domain Bacteria; phylum Desulfobacterota; class Desulfobulbia; order Desulfobulbales; family Desulfocapsaceae; genus Desulfocapsa. The sequence continues at coordinate 5,486 of JAOZQU010000096.1, read as the reverse complement.
TGGCTCAAAAATACTGGAATGAGTACGCCATTCGTAAATTCCAGATGCTTTCTGAAACCAATCGAACCATGGCCCCCTGGACAGTCATCCGATCTGACAATAAAAAACATGCCCGCCTGAACTGTATTAAACACATTCTCAGCAATATGGACTATGAAGATAAACTTTCTGCCAAAAAACTCCTGCCGGATCCGGAAATCGTTGTTTCAGGAATAGATGAGCTGCGGCACATGGAAAGAAATCTCATGACCCCGGACAAACTGCATGGGTAATGCATTGAAAATTAATATTTTTTAGGATTCTCGCCCTGATGTAGATTCCAAAAACCTCACTCGTCCATTATAAACTCTACTTTAGAATAGTCATGGCCATTTCAAAGTAGAGTTTATAATGGCCATGTTGATTTATCCTGTTACTCTGTCAGCCCGTCCGAACTAATCCCCCCTTCCCTTCCCTTCCCTCTGTCATTAACCCTTCTCTTACGTTCGTAAGCAACACAGGCTGCAGATAAATAAACTGCCGGGACGATAGAGAATTTGCATACTTGATCGGACAATATGCGTAGTGAGGTTTTTCAGTCGTACTTCTGTATTCTGCCTCAAAATTAGGGCTCTTTGGGAAAGATGTTGGCTTAGAAGCCTGTTTGTATATTGACAGTTAGTGCTTCAAACTGCTAATTAAAGATAGTCTTTACTTATTTTCTCCTTAACTCTTTTCTTAATCTCTACGTATCATCAAGGATGAATACAACAAATTGATGGTAAAAGACCATAGACAGGGGCATCGCCACCGACTGCGTACAAGATTTGACAAAACCGGACGACAATCCCTGGCGGATTATGAAATGCTTGAAATGTTGCTCACATATTCTATTCCACGAAAAGATACAAAAAAGCTGTCTAAGGACTTAATACATCAGTTTGGTTCCTTTGCTGCCGTTTTTGATCAGCCTCGGAAAAGACTCCTTAAAATAAAAGGTGTCGGCCCTGAAACAGCAACATTCCTGCTCGCTGTTCGTGCCTCGATGGTTAGATATTTTGAACAGAATGCTGAGAATGCGGATAGTATTTCCACCCCAGAGGATATTGCCAAATTTGTAAAGCTTCATATCGGTGCAAATCAGCGTGAATGCCTCCTGTTGCTCTGTCTCAATGATGCCAATAAATTGATGCAGCACACCATAATTATTGAAGGGACTGTTGATCGGGCTCCATTTTATCCAAGGGAAATCATAAAACCGGCTTTGGAACATAATGCCACGAAAATTATCATGGTTCATAATCATCCAAGCGGTGAGCCGACACCTTCTGAAAATGACCATCGCATTACAGCCAAACTTGAAGAGATAGCAGCAGGATTTTCCATCAAACTCCTTGATCATCTGATTGTCACCCCCCGGCAGGCATTCAGCCTAAAAACTGGGCGGCTGTTGTGAACTTTAATTTTCTTGCCGACCAATGGCCCTTGCTCGCGGAAGTAGGAGATTTAGCCGAAACCAACCTCTACCACGACCCGAACACCTCACTTATCAAGTTACGAATGTTAGGCGAAATTCTCGCAAAATATCTTTTTGCTTACGAGAATATCAAAGACCCGGAAGACGACAAAGCAATTACACGATTACATATTCTTGCCTCCAAAGGCATTATACCGGATCGTTTACTGCCACTTTTTCATTCCATAAGAAAGATTGGTAATAAGGCAACCCATGAAGCCTTTGGCTCTGTCGAGGTCGCCGCCAATCACCTTCGCTTTGCCCATCGTGTCACCTGTTGGTTTCACCAAACATACGGTGAGGATGTATTCGCGACACCAGAATATGTCCTTCCAGCAGAAGAAACTACTGGCATAGAGGAACTTAGAACGTCAAATGAAGTTTTGCGATCACGTTCAGCCCAGCTTGAAGCCGACATTCTCAAACTTCAAACCACTCTTGTAGGAATTCAAGCTCGGGAAGTCCCTGCAGCAACAAAGACATCCCGGCGAAAAGCATCAAAGACTTTTAGCAACAAAATGAAGCTGTCCGAGGTAGAGACTCGTCAGCTCATTGACGAACAACTGAGTTCAGCAGGCTGGCAGGCAGATACTCAAAATCTCCGATACGCCAAGGGAACCCGGCCAGAGAAAGGCATAAACATTGCTATTGCCGAGTGGCCAACCAGCTCCGGCCCGGCAGACTATGTCCTTTTCGTTGGTCTAAAAATTGTGGGAGTCATTGAGGCGAAGAAGAAAGACAAGGATGTAGTTGCCGATCTGATTCAGGCTAAAAGGTATGCAAAGGATCTTGAAATAAAAGGGGCGGAATCGTTTGTTGGCGGCCCCTGGAGTGTATACAAAGTACCATTCCTGTTTACCACAAATGGTCGCCCTTACCTCAAGCAACTGGAACAGAAATCCGGCATCTGGTTCCTTGACGGTCGCGACTCCAGCAATCACCCCAGGCCGCTCCAGGCATGGTACACGCCGCAAGGCCTTCTAGATCTGCACCAGCAGGACGCTCAAACTGCAAAAGATAAACTGCAAAAAGAGCCCTTTGATTATCTTGAACTTCGTGACTACCAGATACTGGCAATCCAGAAGGTTGAAGCTGGCATCTCAGAAGGCAAAAGGGCTTTACTCCTGGCAATGGCCACCGGAACCGGCAAGACCAGAATGGCCATCGGTCTCATTTACCGGCTGGTCAAAACCGGGCTTTTCCGTCGCATTCTCTTTCTGGTTGATCGTAATGCTCTTGGTGAACAGGCCGAAGATGCCTTTAAGGAAACTCGTCTTGAAGACCTCCATACATTCAATCAAATTTTCGATCTGAAAGGGATCAGAGAAACAACACCTGAAGAGACCACAAGGGTTCATATCAGCACAGTGCAGGCCGTAGTCCGCCGCATCCTGTTCAATGCTAATGATAAAAATGTGCCCACCGTGGATCAGTACGATTGCATTGTGGTTGATGAAGCGCATAGAGGCTATACCCTGGATAAAGAGCTTGGTGAAATAGAGCTGCTCTACCGGGATGAGCAGGATTACATCTCCAAATATCGCAAGGTATTGGATTATTTTGATGCCGTGAAAGTTGGCCTCACGGCGACCCCAGCCCCGCACACAGCAGATATTTTTGGGAAGCCGGTCTATTCGTACAGCTACCGTGAGGCAGTTATTGATGGCTGGTTGATCGATCATGAGCCGCCCCATCAGCTTGAAACCAAACTGAAAACGACAGGAATCACCTGGAAGAAAGGCGAAACCATTCCGGTTTACGATCCACTCACCAATCAAATCTCCAACCTTGAAGACATAGCGGATGATCTGAAGTTAGATGTTACCCAGTTCAACAAATCAGTGATCACTGAAAATTTTAACCGAACAATCATCAAAGAACTTATCCTGGAACTTGATCCGGAAGGTGAAGAAAAAACGCTCATTTTTGCCTCCACCGATGATCACGCAGATCTCATCGTTAAAATTTTCAAGGAAGAATTCACAAACTATCTCGGCAAGGTGGATGACGATGCCATTGTCAAAATTACCGGTTCCATTGATCAGCCCCTGCAAATGATTCGCAAGTATAAAAATGAGAAGTACCCGACCATTGCCGTCACTGTGGATCTGCTCACCACAGGAATCGATGTGCCGGAAATCTGTAATCTGGTCTTTCTCAGAAGAGTTCGTTCCCGAATTCTCTATGAACAGATGCTGGGCCGGGCTACTCGTCGTTGTGACCGGATTCACAAGGAACATTTTAATATCTTCGATGCGGTAGGGCTCTATGAGGCCCTGGAGCCGGTCACCAACATGAAGGCCGTGGCTCCCGGCCCTAAAGTGACCTTGCAGATGCTGGTTGATGAGTTGTTCGATATCGAGTCAGAAGATCATCAAAAAATGCAATTGGAACAGTTAATTGCAAAGCTGCAAAGAAAGTCCCACGGCATGAATCAGGAGGATGCGGAGAGGTTTGAGATCCTTTCCGAAGGGCTCACGCTCAAAGAGTTGATCGATTCTTTACAGGGAAAGGGAGTGGCAGAGGCAAAAAAGGTGCTGCGTGGTAAACAGAACCTGCTCGTCTTTTTGGATGAAAATCGTTATCAACCTCGTAAACAGCTTATCTCCCACCACGAGGATAAACTGGCCTCCCATACCCGAGGCTACGGCAAGGGAGAAAAGCCAGAGGATTATCTCGGTGAATTCAAATCATTTATCCTGGATAACATGAACAAAATTCCTGCCCTGGCAATCATCTGCCAGCGTCCACGTGAATTGACCCGGCAAGACTTACGCAAACTCAAACTGGCACTCGACGAACACGGCTATTCGGAACCAAAACTACGTACCGCCTGGCGGGAATGGACGAATGAGGATATTGCCGCTGATATCATTTCCTTTATCCGCAGGCAGGCCCTGGGCGATCCGCTGGTCAGTCATGAGGAAAGAATTCGAACAGCAATGCAAAAAGTCTATAACCTGAAACCGTGGCCCAAGATGCAGAAAATGTGGCTTGAGCGTATTGAAAAGCAACTCATCGCCGAAACCATAATCGAAAAAGAAGACTTTAATCATGGTACGTTCAAGGATTATGGTGGATTTAACCGAATCAACACAATTTTCCAGGGTAACCTCCCTGATATTATGCAAGAGATCAACAGCGCCCTGTACCCTGAGGAGAAAAAATACGCGTGAATACCCAACAGATTGTACAGAAACTCTGGAAGCTTTGCGATGTCCTGTGGGACGATGGCATCACCTATCACCAGTATGTTACGGAATTGACTTATATCCTTTTTCTCAAAATGGCCAAAGAGACCGGGGCCGAGGAAAAGATACCAACAGGATACCGTTGGGATGATCTGCTGCAAAAAAAAGGGGTGGAACTTAGACGCTTTTATATCGATCTTTTGCGCCATCTTGGTGAAGAGGGAAAAAACAGGATTAAAGAGATCTACACCAAGGCCAGCACCAATATTGATGAGCCCAAGAATTTAGAAAAAATTATCAAGAACATCGATGCACTGGACTGGTACAGTGCGAAGACTGAAGGGCTGGGTGATCTCTATGAAGGCCTCTTGCAGAAGAATGCCAATGAGAAGAAATCCGGTGCCGGACAGTATTTTACTCCCCGACCTCTAGTCAATACCATGGTTAATCTGGTCAAACCGCAGCCTGGCGAAAAATGCGGTGACCCGGCCTGCGGCACCTTTGGCTTTATGATTGCAGCTGATCGTTTTGTTAAGAAAAAGACCGGTGATCTTTTCGATCTCAAAACAAGAGCGCAAGATTTTCAAAAAAAGAAAGCCTTTACCGGTATTGAGCTGGTTCAGGATGCCCACCGTCTGGCTCTGATGAATGGTATGCTGCACGATATCGAGGGCGAAATTGCTCTGGCCGATGCTCTATCCAATAAGGGCAAGACATTCAATGAGTACGATGTTGTTCTCACCAATCCGCCCTTTGGTGCAAAAAAGGGTGGTGAACGTCCAACCCGGGACGATCTCACT
>JAOZQU010000304.1 GCA_029932055.1 Desulfocapsa sp. | reverse complement strand
ACCTGGAAGAGTTAACCGGACGTTACCGGAATGTCCGCCAATCCGTCATTACTTCGGAACTGCTTGACCTGGTAGCGGGTTTTCGTACCGTGACTGGCAATACAGATTGACCGTTGTCGCCATAAGTTGAAAATAGGTGATTACAATCCTCAGACGAATCCCCGAATTACAGGAAGTTAACTCCACACCCCTGCAAGTTGTTGAAACCAAAACGACTGATCAATTCAGCGCCACATCACGAGCAGTAAGTGTTTTCTCCGCCCTCACCGGGAATGTTGCCTTCATAGACATAGTACAGCCCTTCTGCAAGACCAATTTCCCGTGCTTTTCGCAAGGTGGCAACTGGTGTGGAATCCCGATCCATCATCTTATAGGTGGGTCGATTTGTTTTCTTTGTATAAAACCTCTTAGATAAAATTTACAAAAAATGTACCTTTACTCCAGATAGTCAATCACTGGTATTCAATTCGCCGGTAAATGGGACAAAGGCGACAGGAAGAATATTTTGGCTGGTGAATTTGCCCTGTTTGTCCTTTTGGATCAGCAAAAGATCCTGGGGCATATGAGGCCTACCGATGGGTATGACAAGTCTGCCGCCAGGCTTGAGCTGTTCTTTCAAGGCTACTGGTATATGACTGGCAGCAGCCGTGACAATGATGCCATCATAAGGGGAATATTCCGGCCATCCCCTGGAAGCGTCTCCCTGGCCATTTTTTTTCATATTATCCATCTGTTTTTACTGGGCGACTATATCTATCCCTATATGAGGCGAGCATCTTATCAGCATTAATTTCATCAACATCATCCCAATGCTGGTAGGCAGCGGCTACAGCAAATTGAGATCCACTGCGTATATTTGCACAATAGAGTGCATCGACCCCGTCCATTATCCGAGCAAGAGATTCTTCATGGGCGGTAGGTACTGCAACTATTATCTCTGTAGCTCCAGTATTTCGCAAAGCCTGCACGGCCACACGCAGGGTGGAACCGGCTGCTATGCCGTCATCAACGACAATGACAGGTCTATTCTGCAGATCAGGCCATGGTCGATCTCCACGAAAAAGCTTGACCCGTCGCTGTACTTTTTTCTGGGTCGCTTTCGTTTGTTGCTCTATGGTCGGCTGATCCAGTCTGTAATAGTCCACATACTCCTGATTGATCCAAACTGACCCATCAAAGCCTACGGCACCGAAACCTGTTTCTGTATTCCAGGGCAATAAAATTTTGCTTACAACAGCTACGTCAAGAGACAGGTAAAGAGTTTCGGCAACCTCCACGGCAACGGGTATGCCACCTGAAGGAATGGCAAGAACCACTGCCTTGCTGTCCTTCCATTCATGCAGCATCTCTGCCAATACCTGTCCGGCATGTCTTCGATCCTTAAATATACCAATCTTTTGACGTAACCCGGGTATATTGTAGATTTTGTTTTTCATAGAAATACCATAATCATGACACAGAGTTTCGTATAAGAATAGACAAAAGTGTTTTTGCGGGGCAAACCAGGTGGATCAGTTATCAGCAGTAAATTTTTCAATCTGAATCTTCCCTTTTTCATAATCCTGGTGCCAGTTATCAGGGACCGGTATCTCTTGGTAGAGATTCGTCCGCCGGGCCTCAAGCAGGAGCCGCGGTTTATTCATGAAATCTGCGGCGCAGTAAACCTTTTTCCCCACTGCCTGGCTTAAATTGTCCAGCCAGGTGATGCCTGTTTCTGAGCGCAGTAAATGATGGTCAACTATAAGAGTCGCAACATTTTTTGCCAGACGCAGACCATTTTCCCAGGCTCGCTTCCTTAGTGGACCACTTAAAGTCTGAAGGTATAGGGGCGGCCCTGCGGCAAAGACGATATCCGGTTGCCACAGAAGAATCTTTTCTATTGTGGCAGCATCGAGAAGCTGAATATCAGAGGCATGAACAAATACCTGACTTCCCATATCAATGCGTGTCATCATGACAGATCCGAATCTGCTTTCTGCAAGGCCGTGGGGTACTGAACCTGAGAAGCTTAGAAGACCTTCCGAGCATCCTTCTGCAGTCTTCATGTTTGTTCCGAACAATTCAGAGAGATCCGCGGCACGACGTTGCATTCTAGGCGAGAGCTTCTCTTTTGATTTAACCCAGATGCGTACTTTGGGTAATCGATCAGGGATTTGCTCAAAGGAAAGCTGATACGGATTCGCCCGAAGCAAAGGAATATGGTCGCCATGAAAGTGACTAAAAACAATATCAGTGGCAATTTGCAGCGCCTTTAGAATCTTCTGTCTGACTTTTACACCGTTTGCCACCTGCAAAGGATGGGGAAGCAAGCCATGCCGAAGGTATCCCAGCGCGAGACCCGGATCGATGAGAATCCGTCGTTCTCCAGTGGTCACCAAACAACACATACCGCGGACTCCCAAAGATTCTGTAGCTATTATTTCAAGAGTCATAAGTCTTTTTTTCAATTTCATGTCAATGTTGAAGAAGATGTGCACTGTTTCTGATCAAAGTTATGTTTTTCAAGTAAGCCATCTTTATCTTTCAAGTTTGAGCAAGAAATTTTTTAGCTCTTTGGTTCGACTAACAACCCTGATTGCTTTTCGAGGCAAACGGTTTTCAAGAGTACAGGCAAGGGCCAATTTGTCGAGTTGAATATACAAGAGTTGCCGAATTGATTCTAGCTCTTCACCGTAACGATGGTAGAAGCGTACGGCTCGCTGAGATAAATCTTTAGGAGTCATTGCCATACTTGAATATTTCCAATATCTTTTGCTTGAGGCAGTAACAGGAAAAGGCTGCCAAAAGATGAGAAGCCTACAACCTTTTCCTGCAGAGAATCATTTACTTATATGGATTAAAGCTAAGGGTGGGGCAGGGAGCTTTTTTGATAACGCGTTCCGTAACGCTACCCAATAAAATCTTTTCAACTCCTTTTGTCCCGTGAGTACTGATGATGATTAGATCCGCCTTTTTATTTTTGGCATGATCAATTATCGCATCAACAGTATCACCGATAACTACCTTGCCCGTACAGCCCTTGCACCGTTCACCGTTGTCTTCCAAAAGGTTTGCCATTCTTTCTTCAGCATCGGCAATGATCTTTTCTTTGATATCGCCAAAAACAGAGTCGCCTAATAACATATCATGTCCTTGATTGATTTCGGCAACATGAACAAAGTGGATCGTTGCCGACAGATTTTCAGCCATATAAATGGAATAATCGACTAATTGTGCTGTGATTTGGGAAAAGTCTACTGGAACAATAATTTGATGAATTTCCTGCATAATGAACCTCCTGAAGAATTAATAACCTACCCTAATCCAGCTCTGCCAGGACCTCTGTTACTCAGAGAGAGCCAGGCAAAGCCGGACAATCAAGGTCTATGGAGTTACTGATGGTGATTTTTTTCTTTTTCCTTTGCTATTTCATATCTCCTAGGTAATGATTGATAAAAACCTGACAATACAATTGAATTGCCAAGCAGCTACACGGATTGAAAAAGGACTTATTTATTTCCAGCTCCTGAAATCATGTTACCATCCTGCCATATAAC
>JAOZQU010000095.1 GCA_029932055.1 Desulfocapsa sp. | reverse complement strand
AATGTGACAATAGTCGTAAGATGTGATTCCGCAGACGTAGAGCTTGATGTGCCCCTCTTCAATGGGTTGGAATAGTTCTTTCTTCCGGGTAAGAGTGTTATATATTTTGACTGACATAATGATTGAATCTGGAAAGCTGTTTGCTTTTAATCGGGAACTAAGGTTAATTCGTTACGTCAGCAAACAGTACCATAAATAGGTTGCGGGGAAAAGAGAAGAATGAGCGAACGGATGCATGAAAGTAAGCAGAACGTTGCGGAAGAAAAACCGAGTTTGTGGAAGGCATTAATGAACAAAAGAATGCTGATTTGCATCTTCAATGGTTTTACCGCTGGTCTCCCGTTATATTTTTTAGCACAGCTCATCCCCGCATGGTTAAGGAGCGAAAGTGTTGATCTGAAAACAATTGGATTTTTTGGGCTGGTTTTACTTCCTTTCTCATTTAAATATCTTTGGGCACCTTTTCTCGACCGCTATGTACCCCCATTTTTAGGAAGACGACGCGGCTGGATGATGGTGAGTCAAATTGCTCTGTTACTTTTTATGATGACGCTTGCGGTGTTAAATCCGCAGGAGGATATTCAGATAATTTTATACGTTGGCCTGGCGATTGGTTTTTTCTCGGCCACCCAGGATATTGTGCTTGACGCGTATCGTCGTGAATTGCTGCCGGACAATGAACTGGGACTTGGAAGCTCGTTCTATGCAAATGCATATAGAGTTGCCGGGTTTATTCCCGGAGGGCTGGGATTGATTTTGTCTGATTATATGCCGTGGTCCATGGTTTTTATTGTGGTCTCTTTATTTATGTTCGTGGGGATTATTCATACCTTTGTTATCGGCGAGATTGATACTCGGGTTTCTCCTCCAAAGTCTTTGCAGGAAGCTGTTGTCGAACCGTTTAAAGAGTTTTTTCTAAGAGATGGTTTTAAGTCCGGCTTGCTGATTTTATTATTTATTTTTTTCTACAAGTTTGGAGATACGGTAGCAACAGCCCTGATAACACCGTTTTATCTCGATGTGGGATTTTCAAAAACAATCATTGGTACAGTGGCGAAGGTGGTTGGCTTGTGGTCAATGTTGATTGGCGGGTTTGTCGGAGGACTGTTGATGTACCGAATGGGAATCAACAAGGCTCTGTGGGTTTTTGGAATTGTTCAGGTGATGTCAATTTTTGGTTTTGCATTACTGAGTGAAGTGGGAGCAAATGTTTGGGTTTTGGGTGGGGTGGTTGCTTTTGAATATCTGGGTGTTGGGCTGGGTTCTGCCGCTTTAATGGCATTTATTGCTAAAAGTACAAATAAAAAATTTACAGGCACCCAGCTTGCTTTGCTCAGTTCTTTATTTGCTATTCCCAAATCTTTTTCCGGAATACTGGCAGGAGTACTGGTTGAGGGAATTAAAGAAAAAGATGGAATGTTTTATTCGATTCTGGGTGACGTGAGTGGCATAGGATATACTAATTTCTTTTTTGTCTGTGCGGTGCTGGCTATTCCGGGGATGATATTGCTCGTTTGGGTAGCTCCCTGGAATGCAAATAAAAACAGAGAAGGTCAGAATTCTATTACTATATAGAGGAAGGGTCTTGAAGAAACTATCTGCTTTTCCTGGCTATGGCAGTTTGTGAGCCTTCATAAATTGTATAAGCTTTCGGTGTCCTGCCGGGAACGCATACTGATTAATCTGTTCAAAAGGAAGCCAGTGAAATTCCTGAGCAGCATGAAGCACCGGGTCGCTGTCACTCTGTTCAAGGCTTACTATAAAACAGTGCAGGGTGATTTTGTATCTGGTGTAGTGGTGGATGGTAGTAGTTATTTTGGAATCCACCCGAACCACGAGTTCTGTCTCCTCCAAGTATTCACGAATAACGGTTTCTTCTGCAGTTTCACCTTCTTCCATTCTTCCCCCCGGAAATTCCCAGAGTGCCCCCCAGACATCATCGGCTAAACGCTGCTGGATGAAGATTAGCCCCTTGTGCAGTAAAACTCCGGTGGCCATATTGATGGGAATTGTTTTTGTGTTTTTTTTAGGGATCGGACGTTCAGGAATAAGGTCATATTGCAGTGCCAGGCAATGTGCAGCCACAGGGCAAAAAGAACAGTTTGGCTGTTTCGGTCGACAGACGAGGGCACCAAGTTCCATGAGTGCCTGGTTGAAGTTTCGGGCCTCACCGGCTGGAAGGAGTTCTTCTGCTTTTTGCCAGTTGAGCTTTTTAGCGGCAGGGCTTTTTGGTATCAGGTCAATATTAAAAAGCCTTGCAAAGATTCGTTCGATGTTAGCATCCACCACCGGTACATCACGATTAAAACTGATGGAAGCAATGGCACCGGCAGTGTAAGGGCCGATCCCGGGAAGCCTTTGCAGGAGTTTACGGCTGGCAGGGATTTGTCCCTGATGGTCAGCAATAAGGAGTTTCGCGGCCTTGAGGATGTTTCTTGCTCTTGAGTAATAGCCAAGTCCTTCCCAACATTTAAGAACCTTATGTTCAGAGGAAGTGGCCAGGGATGCAAGATCCGGAAATTCTTTCATCCAGCGTACAAAAAAGAGAGCAACCCGATCCATCTGGGTTTGCTGGAGCATGATTTCAGAGATCCAGATCTGATAAGGATCGTAGGTACGTCTCCAGGGGAGATCTCGCTGGTTTTCTGCAAACCATATGAGGAGTGACTTCTGAAGATTCATTGATGTGGTCATGGGAATAGATGTTTTAGGAAATAGTTTCAAGCAATGACACATTATGCTTGCGTAAGCTGCAACAGTTTTTTACTGTGAATTTGTGTAATGTATAAGATGAATAGTTTTTACTTAAAGGCATTCTTTTCAGTACCCTCTTGAGGGGTATAAATTCCGACTTCGAGAAAATTTGTAGGCATTAAAATTCATCAGGCTGCAGGTTTGTTTTGTTTTTAATTTTTAACTTTTAATTCAAAACTTTTAACTGACATTTATGTCATTAGATCATGTATAAAAAATTTGTGGAGGATTTCCAATGAAAAGTCTTGTTGTGTATTCATCAAAAAGTGGAAATACAAAAAAACTGGCCGAGGCAGTCTATAATTATCTCACTGGTGAGAAAGAGCTTTGTGCTGTGGCTGATGCTCCGGATCCTTCAGGGTACAATTTTGTTGCTGTTGGCTTCTGGTTACTGAAGGGGCAGCCTGATCCTGATTCTCAAGCATTTCTCGCTAAAATTGAAGAGGGCCAGGATCTCTATCTCTTTGCTACCCATGGTGCTGCTGTGGGTTCACCGCATGCCGAGAATGCAATGAAGAGCGCCAAGTCCATAGCGGCCAAAGGTCATGTGATTGCAACGTTTTCCTGTCCCGGTCAGGTTACGGAAAAAATGATGGAAAAAGCATCAAAAAAAGATCCTCAACCTCAATGGTTTGCTGATGCCCCTGCAGCTGCAGGACATCCAGATGAGACAGACGTGAAAAACGTGGTACGTTTACTTGAGGAATTGGATTTACCTTAAGGGCGCATTCAATAATTACGAACTTATTTTTGAATGAGCCCTAAGGCTCACTGTCGGTAAATAAAAATGGGCTTTTACCACCCTTTTCCCTGACCCAGTTCAAGGCGTTCTGTACCGGGTGGAGGTGCAGGAGCCCAGCAATTGCTCTTTGTTTACCCGGAAAATCCAGTAGGCTGATCCCGAGAATAATGGTGAGTAGCCCTTGGCCAGGAAGGAAAATCATGAGGATTCCTGCACACAGCAGGATAGCTCCAAAGGAGTAACGCAGGATACGAAGGAGGATGAACATTACTGGATGTTGATCCTCCATTTTTTTGTGTTCGTGCAGATGAAGAAAAAAATTGTCATCTAGTTTATAGATAATCCATGGGATAATGAGCAGGCTCAGGAAAAAAGTGATGGTGGAGACAATTCCAAGCAGCGTGATTATATGGCCATATTTATCGAAAAAAATTTGCATGGAAGGTAATGGAATCAGGCAGGGGAATTTGCCAGCAGCCAGAGACGCCAGGTATCGCTCTTTCTTCGTTCAAGGAGTTTTAGCTGATTCATTGGCAGTGCAGCCAGTAATTCTTCCTCCATGGACGGAATAAATCCGGAAATGATGTAATAACGTGCATTCCAGAAATCTGGATTTTGAAAAAAGTCCAGCAACAGTCCCCTGTAGAGATTCGCCACCACCAGATCAACGTTAGTATCAGGAAGTGCTCCACGAAGATCGGTTTCCATGACCTGAATCTGTTTTCCACAGCTATTTAAGTCTACATTTTTATCAGCAACAGAGCAGGCAAAAGGATTGTTGTCGTAGGCGCGTATTTGTTTTACACCAAGTTTAGCTGCACCCAGTGAAAGTAAACCTGTTCCGGTGCCAAGATCTACCATGGTCTGAATTTCTTCAGGACCTGAGCTCAGCATGTCAGTTATAACCTGCAGACAAAGGCGGGTAGTTGGATGAAAACCGGAACCAAATATGACACTGGGATCAAGGTAAATGGGAATATCTTTCGTAGTATCTGTTAGCTGGTCAACCTCCCAGAGCGGGGCAACAATGAGCGGGGGCACTGAAAAAGTAGTGATGTCCAGACCTGCTTCCCAATCCTGGTAATTCAGGTTGGCCTCATACAGGATTTTTGCACCGCTCCGCTGACAGATCGATTCGACCAATTTCTGTTTTTCTTCATGGAAAAAGAGGATCGCGGTGTCATCTTCGATCCAGGTACCGATAAGATCCGGGTCGTCAATGAGTCCGAGATCGATACGGTCAAAGTTGTAGACAAAGAGTTGGTCGTAATGTGTGTACGGTGGTTTAAGCATAGCTATTCGAGATCTGTTGCCATTGTTTTGATGGAGAGTTGAATCCCAGTTGCGGGTGCGTTCTCGGTGATTTTTTCCTTTTTTCCTATGATTACCCGATCCACTGCAACACCAAGACTATGGATACAGAAATCATAAACAATCAAGCTGCGTTCCTTGGCAAGAGTAATAAGTGCTGCTTTTTTAACCTGAACCGCTTCGGGTAAAAGTGCTGTATATCCAGCAAGATCCTCTTTTGTAATGTCCTCCTCCTGCAGAGTTTTGTCTGGTTGAGGCGGTGAAGACTTTTGTTGATTTTTACGGTAGTCAGCAAGTCTTGCCAGGTTTTCCTTATCGACTTTTTGTTGTTCCAGAGCTTCCAGGATTTTTTGCAAGACTGCGCGATCTGTTTTGTTGTCAGCCATGCCGGTTACCCAGAGACTCAGTTCAGGGTGCTGCTTTAAAAGTTCTGCGTATCGACTAAGGATTTCTTTTCCTGTTGCACTGATTTTATTTGTTCCCGGCTGGAATGAGATAATATTGTTATCCTGCAGATCTATAAATTTACGATCAAGCAGAAGTGGAGCATAGGTGGATTTTATGACAGTTGTTTTGAAGTTTGCCACGCTCTCCTTGAAAAGGGATTGACTGCTGTCGTTCAGTTGCACATTCAAGGGAAAGCTGCCATTCGCATCTTTTAAGAAGGCAAGAGCCAGGGCCGTATCAGAAGTTGAAGATGCAGGTGTCAGATTCTTGATGATCATGTCACCTTGACTGATGTTTTGTTTCCTGTTTTCTGTGATGTCCAGACGCAAATCGAATACTGCAGACTCTGGATTTACGTGGGTGGATTTGAGTTGTTCACTAAAGGAATCCAGGGGGAAATCTGTGAGTTTCAGCCTGACCCGTGCATCCAGATTAGAGCGAAAAAATGCAACAGTCCCGGAAAGAGTGACAGGAGAGTCTTCCGCTATTCCTGTGATTGTGAATGAAGATAAGCCATTACCTCTGGTGTCGAGATTGTTTATGCGACCTGCAAGTTTGTCAACAGTTGTTTGCCAGGGCGGGGAGAGTCGCTTGTCAAGGATATGGATAGAACCGTTGTGGAAGTTGATTTTTTTTATCGTAACCGGGAACAAGGTGTTTTTTTCTGAAATATTCTGGAATAGAGACTGCATTCCTTTTTGAATATGTTGACAGGGAGAAATGGATTCTCTCTGCCATTGAATCTCCGGCGCCTTAAGGAGCAGTGTCTCTGCCTGAAGTGAAAAGGGGGAGAAACGACAAGTAATGTTACTTAACTCAGCAAGGTTCCAGGTAAGGAGTGGTTGAGTTTGTATGCTTTGTAACAGGCTGTCGGTCAGCCGCAGATTGCCCTGAAAAGAAGAATTTGGGAAGCGATATATACCTTTTCCATGCAGAGTAGCCTGGCTGTTGCGCAGGAGTGGCCATGTGGAAAAAAGTGGTGCCAGGAGATTTGTGTTTATATCGGAAAAGGCTATGTCTGCCTGCATCCGTGTGGGTGTAAAATGTAATATTCCCTGGGTTTTGATGATGCCGTTTCCTGCAAGATATCCGGTAAAGGCAAAGTTATCCGCGGAAGGTGGCTTGTCAAGATTGTTCACCTGGAAACGGATATTGGATAGCTCAAGGGGCTTTTTGGGGTTTTTATCTGTTTTGAGATTCAGGGTTCCGGAAAAATCAATGCCTTTTATTTGAGGACTGTTTTTATTTGTAAACAGCTGACAGAACAGCGGCGGGAGTTCACTGGTGTTCAGATCCAGGTTGGAACCTTTGAGAAAAATATTTCCCAGATTGAAGCGGCCATCCACCCTGCCCAGGCGAGTGAGACGTACAGAGTCAGCTTTAAGCCATGTTTTTTTGCCGTTAGCAAGTATAAGGTCGTGAATCTGCAGCATTCCATTGTCAAAAGCATAGGCAACGGATTCGTTTTGCTGGGGAGTAAGCACAAGATCACCTGAAAACGTTGCAATTCCTTTTGTCTTGTCATTTGACGTAGATGGCAGCAGCTTGAAAAGCATTGCTGCAGGAAAGTCATTGAGCAGCAATTTACCTTGAGTTTTGTAGGATTCTTTGAATTTACCCTGCCAGGAGAAAGATCCTTTGTCTTCTGACTGTTTACCGCTCAAGTGAATGGTACCGGAAGTTTGGGTTGAACTATAATCTTTAATGGTGAGTTCCAGAGAGTCCCATTGTGAATTGCGGGATTTATTTCCTTCAGCATCAAGTAAAGTAACTCGTCCCTGGTCAATCAGGAGAAGGTCGATGTCGATTTTATTGCGACCGGTGTCTTTTTTTTGAAGGCGGGAAAACAGTTTCTGGATGACAGCATTTAGCTTTTTTTTGTCACCTGTCAGGTGCGGCTGTTTAGCAATGCTGTTTTTTAAGAGAAGGTGTTTGCTGATGGGAGCATATACTGCATCAATTTTTATGGCAGGAACAGATATCCGGAAGGCATCATTTTTTTCCTGAAGTTCTATGTCCGTTGCTGTCAGATTGATGTCGATACTTAAGCGGCTACCTTCTGTTTTGTTGGGGGCAAAAGAAATTTGCAGTCTGGTATCCGCCTTTCCTTTTGACAGGGTCAGGGGAAAAGTTGTAGGGAGGTAAGAGAAATAGGGTACAAGATCCATGGATTCAATGGAACAGGAGAGGTGGGTCTGGGATCCTTGATCTCTAGCAAGTTGCTCAGTTTTTCCACTCAGCCTGACCTGGCTGCCGTTAATAATTGCTGAAAAATGTGGCAGAATATATTTTTCTGAGTGAAAAGAAAAGTTGGAAAGTGTTGGAACGGCAAGCTGCAGGTTTTCAATTGTATGCGTTTTATCTGCAATCTGATCTTTAAAAAAAATACGACTTTCGGTGATATCAATATTATTCAGAGAAAAGAGAAAGGGCAGCTGAGCAAAATTAATGATTTCGCCTTGTTCTTGAGCATTGGAGAGATGGGAAAGGGCTGGGATATTATAGCTCTTATCTTTGTAGCGGGTGAGGTTGAGTTGTAAACCTTTAATTATGAGTTTGTCGCAGACAAAAGTGTTACGAATTAGGGCGGTAAGGTCAAAATCAATAAAAAGATATTTTACTTGCAGCAGTTTGCTGGAGGCAGATGATTCGCGAAGATCTGCTTCAACCTGTTTCAGGATGATCTGAAAATTGATGGGGTTGAGCTGGACATCTTTTATCGTCAGGGTAAGACCCGCTTTGGTTTTTACATACTGCGGCAGGTATTTTTTAATGGCCAGGGGAGCTAGATAGATTCCTGCAAGGAAATAGGAT
This sequence comes from Desulfocapsa sp., assembly GCA_029932055.1. Taxonomy (GTDB): domain Bacteria; phylum Desulfobacterota; class Desulfobulbia; order Desulfobulbales; family Desulfocapsaceae; genus Desulfocapsa. The sequence goes on along the minus strand of JAOZQU010000095.1, from coordinate 5,197 downwards.
GTAACGAAAAAAAAGACAATGAGTGTATAAAAAAAGGCTGTACTGTTTTTTTTCTTCTTTTTTTTTGGAGAATCCGGGGTTCCGGGAACAGGTTTGTTTTGCTTTTTAGACGGCAAAACAGGTTTGTCTGCATTAATTGCTATGGATCCGTATCGATCAGGCATTGAAATAGATAGGGAGTAGAAAAGCTTTTGCTTGCATCTGTTATGAATTTTGCAATAAAGTTTAGGAAAGTATTTCGTTTTTTTTAATTGATGGTTTCGTGAAGTCTCAAATTTTTCACTATCTCATCATTCTACGCTACCTGCAACGCCGTCAAAAAAGAGAATAACAAAAAAGTTAAAACAACATAACAAAAAACTGAAAATATGGATAGTCGTCGTCGGATCATTTTATCTCTTTGTCTCACGCTGTTTTTTCTGGCAGTGGGAACAGTGGGATACGTGGTCATTGAACATTATACCCCTTTGGAGGCCATTTATATGGCGGTTATCACCATTACCACAGTGGGATATGGCGAAATTCATGCTTTGTCTGAAGCCGGACGAGTCTTTACAATGTTTCTTCTCCTGTTTGGAGTGGGAAGCCTTGCCTTTGCTGCACATGCCTTTACCGAATCTATGATAGAACGGGCCTCGAGTCCGGCACGGGGGAAACGTGTCATGAAAAAAAAGATAAGTCGTTTGAATGGCCACACTATTATATGTGGACATGGACGAGTAGGGAGGGCTGCTGCGGAACATCTGGCAGAGTCCGGGAAAAGTTTTGTTGTCCTTGAAACTTCGCAGGAAAAGTGTGCCATACTCCATGAACGAGGTTTTTTATACTTATATGGAGATGCTACCAGTGAGAAAACCCTTATTGAAGCAGGTATCAAATCTGCAGGCTCTCTTCTGGCGCTTCTCGATTCTGATCCGGACAACCTGTTTACCGTCCTCACTGCCAGAGAACTAAACCCCACTTTGCACATTGTTGCTCGTTCTGAATCGGCTTACGCAGAATCAAAAATTCTTCGTGCTGGAGCTGATTCCATCATTTCTCCCTATGCTTCCGCCGGAAGAAGAGTAGCAGACAAGATTATGGCAAGAGCCAGGCATTATCAACCCGGCACTGCAGCAGGTACCGAGGTGTTACCTGCGTCGCAGCCTAAGTGGATTGAGGTGGATGAAAAATCCGGTCTTATTGGCCATGCAGTAGCAGCGGCTTCCAGTTTTGTGGAAGGCAATATTGTGGGGATTCGCCGTGATGGACATGATATTCTTGCACCTCCTCCAGACATTCAACTGAAAACAGGAGACCGGCTGCTTGTTGTACCTGTGGATATTGTGGAGGTAGACGAGCTTCATCCTGAGCAACCTCCTAAAATAGTGCTGGTGGATGATAATCCTGTGATTCGCAGGCTGTATACTCGTTTGTTCCAAAAGGCTGGATTTAACATCATAACATCATCTACCGGGCGGGAAGGATGTGAACTTATTCTCCGTGAACAGCCGGATGCAGCAGTGGTCGATTATCTGCTTGGTGATATCTCCGGTCTTAAAGTTTGTGAGCTGGTTCGTGCAAATGAGGATGGACAGAACGTGAAGCTCTTTTTGTTTACTGCAGATGAACGATCTGAAGTGCGTGAAAGCGCGGTTAAAGTCGGAGTGGATGTGGTTGTAGTGAAAAGTCCGGATGCCGCTAAAATCGTCAATTTAGTGCGTGATGAAGTTACTCATGAGAAATAAAGATACAGTAAATAAAATCACAATTGATACTTTGATCAGTTTTTTTTGGAAAAAGTTCTTAAACTTGTGTACTATAAAGGAAAAGTTCTTGAATTTTTTCCTCCCTCGTCTTTTGGTTTGTAAACGCGCATGCTTGAAAGCCTGAACATAATCCGCTGGCAGGATATCCTGGATATTCTGATTGTAGCTTTTATTATCTATCAGCTCATGGCCATTATCCGTGGTACACGCTCGGTGCAGATGGTGCTGGGCTTAATCGTGGTTGGTCTGGTCTATTTTATGGCCTCCATCCTCGATCTTGTAACCGTGCAATGGCTGTTCAGGACTTTCCTCAGTTCCCTGCTTCTCATCATTATCATTGTTTTTCAACATGATATTCGTCGGGCTCTGACTCAAGTGGGTAAATCTCCTTTTCAGCGAAGTACTGGTATGGCGGAAAAGGATCTTGATGAGATTATCCGTGCTGTTTTTTACCTGGCCAAGCGCCGGATCGGAGCATTGATTGTTATTGAAAGGGAAACAGGTTTACGCGAATTTATTGAGTCTGGATTCAAGCTCGATGCCAACCTCAGCAAGGAATTGTTGATCTCAATTTTTATGCCTGTTTCACCACTTCATGACGGTGGAGTGATAATTTATAAAGGTCGAATTCAGACAGCGGGTTGTATTATGCCTTTGTCTGAAAATCCATATATCAGTAAGCGATTTGGAACAAGACATCGTGCAGCCATTGGGCTTTCCGAAGAAACTGATGCTGTGGTTATTGTTGTATCCGAAGAAACTCAGGAGATTTCGCTGGTGCAGCATGGAGCTCTGACTGCTATGCATGATGAGTTGACTCTCACGAATACTCTACGAACTATTTTCCTTCCGAAGAACAGTTCAGGTACCCGGTGGAAACATTGGGTGGGTAAGTCATGAGTATATTTAATTATAAACACTGGATGCAGCTTTCCCCCAAGGATTGGATACTTCGTTTTATATCGCTGGGTCTTGCCATTATGCTCTGGTATTTTGTGGGCAGTGAGGACATTGTAAATAAAAATGTCATGGTTCGTGTTGAGATGATTAACCTGCCACGTGACCTTGTTATTTCCAATCAATTCAAAAAGGAAATTGAGGTTTCTGTGAGCGGACCCCGGAGTCTGGTCCTGGATATGGAAAATCTGGCTATTTCCCGTCAGATTGATCTTTCACAGGCAACACCTGGAACCATGGTGATTGAAAACAGTAATGACGATATTGCTGTGCCGCGTGGAGTAAATGTCCTTCGTATCCAACCCAAAAGTGTTATTCTTTCTTTGGATAAGTTGATTCAGAAACAGTTTAATGTCAATCCTGTGACCATTGGAACGCTTGCTCCAGACTATGTTTTGAAAGAGGTTCGAATGGAACCCGAATCGATTTTTATCACCGGTCCTCAGACACTACTGTCACAATTTGAGGAGCTGCAGACAAAAGAAATAGATATAGAGGGGCTCCATACATCGACTGAAATACAGATTCCTCTGAATCTAGATCCGGTGATCGTTGATCTGATCGGTGCTACCACTGTCACTGCAGAGATTGATATTCAAGTTGAAACTGTACAAAAAAGGATACCCAACTGTCCGGTTGAAGTTGAAAAAAATGGAGTGCAGCAACGGGTAACACCGGCAACAGTCTCTCTTACCGTTGCACTGCCAAAGACCCTTATTCGTAAGAAGATTGACCTGCATTCTTTGTTTAAGGTCATAGCGATAGATGGGCAGAAGGATGGACAGATGCAGGTTAAGGTTGTTCCGACAAAGGAGTTTGATGACCCGATTCGTATCGTTCATATTGATCCGCAGGTCGTGACGCTTATTGAAGAGGTTAGTCCGGTCGAGTCAGCAGAGAAATAAGCGTAGCATACACACTATTACGAGAAGATAAAATATGAGAAAATTATTTGGAACTGATGGCATTCGAGGAGTGGCAAATATCTATCCCATGACCACCGAAATTGCCATGCAGGTTGGACGTGCCATTGCCTTTATCGTGAAAAACAAGAACGCACGGCATCGGATCGTGATTGGTAAGGATACCAGGCAGTCCGGCTATATGATTGAAAATGCACTGGCTGCAGGTATTTGCTCCATGGGGGTAGATGTGCTCCTGGTCGGGCCTTTGCCAACACCAGGAATTGCTTTTATTACAACATCCATGCGGGCAGATGCCGGTGTGGTGATTTCCGCTTCCCACAATCCTTTTCAGGATAACGGTATCAAGATTTTCTCCCATGATGGTTTTAAACTGCCGGATGAGCTGGAAGCTGATATCGAAGATCTTATTTTTTCTCAGAAAATGGCGGCGCTTCGGCCTGTTGCGGAAGAAGTTGGCCGGGCAAAGCGTATTGATGATGCCAAGGGCAGGTATATTGTATTTTTAAAAAATATCTTTCCCAAAAAACAGAGTCTTGATGGCATGCACATTGTGCTGGATTGCGCTCATGGTGCAACTTACGGTGTTGCCCCTTATGTGTTTGAAGAGCTTGGAGCAAAGGTGACAAGCCTTGGTGTGAATCCGGATGGAAAGAATATTAACCACGAATGCGGGGCATTGCATCCGGAATTGATGGCTGCAAAGGTTAAAGAGACTGGCGCTGATATTGGCCTGGCACTCGATGGCGACGGCGACCGGTTGATTGTCTGCGACGAAAAGGGAAAAGTTGTTGATGGCGACCACATCATGGCTGTTTGTGCCCAGGATCTGATGAAAAAGAGGAAATTAAAGAAAAAGACTCTTGTGACCACAGTTATGTCTAATATGGGTCTGGAAGTCGCCATGAAAAACATGGGCGGTAAAATGATACGTACACAGGTCGGTGATCGTTATGTGGTAGAGGAGATGCGAAAAAATGGCTACTCTTTTGGCGGCGAACAATCGGGCCACCTTGTTTTTCTCGATCACATAACAACAGGTGACGGAAATCTGGCAGCTCTTCGCTTACTCGCGATTATGAGAAAACGAAACAAACCTATGTCCGAGCTTGCTAAAGTTATGGAATCTTATCCGCAGGTTTTGAAGAATATCCGCACTGCCGGGACGATTAATCTTGATCTGGTTCCTGATTTCCAGAAAACCATTGGTAAAATGGAAAAGAAACTGGGTAAAAAAGGCCGCATCCTTGTTCGTGCATCAGGAACTGAGCCGGTAATACGGGTGATGGTGGAAGGTGAAAGTCAAAAAACTATCAATCGTATGGCGGATGAACTTGGTGATATGATTGCTAAGGCTAAACCTGTTTGAGAGAGTTGTTTCAGAGCCGTATAGTGGTTTTGTTCCAGCGTTCTGGGTGGAAACAAATTGAGGAGGACTGTCATGGCATTACCGCAATTTGAACAGCAAACAAAGTATACTTACGCAGAGTATCTCACTTGGGATGAAGGGCGCTGGGAATTGATCGAAGGTGAGGTGTGGGATATGACACCTGCTCCATCAAGACGACA
>JAOZQU010000094.1 GCA_029932055.1 Desulfocapsa sp. | reverse complement strand
TGTCTTGGGAGTCCCGTGTTATTTTAAACATGCACGGGATTATTGAGAAGTTACCTAGATCCCTGTTAAGCTGTTAATTGTTTAGTGTTTTATCGTTTAGTATTTGTCGTCAAGTTTTGACAGCGTGTTTTTGCTATCCCCTCAAAAAGTTTAAGGCAGATCCAGCCTTGAACCAGTCAATCTGCTCCTTGTTCAAGGAGTGATCCAATATGATTTCCGAAGCTGTTCCGTCTTTATGATTAAATCGTGCTGTGATGGAAGAGCCGGGAGCAATTTCCGCAATGCCCGTAAGATCCACTGTATCACCTTCCTGAACTGAATCGTAATCAGCAGAGTTTGCAAAAGTAAGTGGCAGGACGCCCTGTTTTTTCAGGTTGGTTTCATGGATTCTGGCAAATGAGCGGGTAATTACTGCTTTCCCCCCCATGTGGCGAGGGCTCATGGCAGCATGTTCCCGTGATGATCCTTCTCCATAATTTGCATCTCCGACAACAACCCAGTTTTTTCCAGCTGCTGTATAGGCGCGGGCAATCTCATGGTAAGGCTGTGAGATACCGGTGAGTTGGTTTTTTGCATTGCCAGGTTCACCTGTAAAAGCATTCACTGCACCACTGAACATATTGTCGGAAATATTATCCAAGTGTCCCCTGTAACGTAACCAGGGGCCTGCGGGAGAAATATGATCCGTGGTACATTTGCCTTTTGCCTTAAGCAGCAGGGGCAGACCTTTGAAATCCTCTCCATTCCAGGAGTCGAAAGGCTTGAGCAGGGCCAGTCGTTCTGAGTCGGGAGAGACTTGTACCGTGACACTGGTATTATCATCGATTGGTGCCAGAAAACCTTCCTCATCAGGCATCATTTTCAGGATAGGTACTTCATCCACCTTTCCGGGAGGAGTGAGGGTGAAGGTGGAGCCGTCAGCAGCTTCATGCTCAGCAGTAAATGGATTAACTGTAAAGCTTCCGGTCATGGCATAGGCAAGGCAGGTCTCAGGACTGCAAATAAAACCACTGGTGCCAGAGTTACCGTCATTTCGTTTTGGAAAGTTTCGGTTGTAGGACGTCACAATGGAGTTTAAAAAGCCTTCCTCAATACCTTCACGGTTCCATTGGCCAATACAGGGACCACAGGCATTGGCAAGGAGTGTGCTGCCAATGGCTTCAAGTTTTGCAAGCTGCCCATCCCGTTCAATGGTTGCCCGAACCTGTTCCGAGCCAGGGCTGATGAGCATGGGGATTTTCAGTTTAGCACCCTTGGCAGCAATTTGTTCTGCCATGACAGCGATGCGCCCCATATCTTCATAGGAAGAGTTTGTGCAGGATCCCACAAGTGCGTAAGTAACGTTTTTGGGATGATTACCATCTTCCACGTATTGTGCCATATCGGCAACGGTAGAGGCACGGTCAGGTGAGTGCGGACCAACCAGGTATGGTTCCAGGGTGGAGAGATCAACTTCAATCACCTGATCAAAATAGCGTTCAGGATTTGCAAGAACTTCATCATCTGCTCGCAGCATGTGTGCATATTTATCTGCGATTTTGGCGACATCTTCACGGTTACAGGCCGAAAGAAAGGTGGCCATGTGCTTATCATACGGGAAAGTGGAGGTGGTGGCACCAAATTCCGCCCCCATGTTGCAGATGGTGGCCTTTCCGGTACAGGAAATAGTATCAGCGCCTGAACCAAAGTATTCAAAAACACGGTTGGTACCGCCGGAGCAGGTGAGCTGTCCAAGAAGTTGGAGGATCACATCTTTTGGAGAAGCCCAGCCCTGAAGTTCACCGGTGAGATGCACACCGATAAATTTAGGATGCAGTACTTCCCAGGGTAGTCCTGCCATCACATCCACGGCATCTGCACCGCCAACTCCAGAGGCAAAGGCTCCAAGTCCACCTGCATGTGGAGTGTGAGAGTCGGTTCCAAGCATCATTAAGCCGGGAAAACCATACTGTTCGATAAGAACCTGATGGATTATGCCGGCACCAGGCAGCCAGCAGCCGAAACCATAACGCTGGGACGCAGAAGAGAGAAAATCATAGACTTCCTTATTCTCCACCAGGGCAATCTTGAGATCACTTTCAGCCCCTTTCTGGGCGCGAATAAGATGATCACAGTGCACAGTTACCGGAACAGCTGCCTTATCTTTATCAGCCAGCATAAATTGAAGAACTGCCATTTGAGCGGTGGCATCCTGGAGAGCAATACGATCTGGCCTGGTTTGGATATAGGAGCTACCGGCTTCAAGCTCTGCTTCTGCTGCGTTATCCAGATGTCCGTATAGAATTTTTTCACCATAGGTCAGGGCACGATTCAGTCGCGAACGGACAATTGTGATGTTTGCATCCATCCTTTTATAGATGGCTTCTATGAAAGCGGGTGTGGAATCAACAGATATGGTCATGAATTCTCCGTATTCTTTTTAAGCTGTTCTTTTGAGTGTAACAGGTCTATCAGTAACCGTTCACCAGTCATACACATTTACTGTAAATCTTGAGTTGTAAGCGTTTACCAGTGCCTCAAGTAAGCGAGGAACGAGACTCCGCTCGTTCATTTTTGACTGCGTAGCTTATGTGGTTATAAGTAAGCAGGCAAAAAAGGACGAAGATGAGGTGCTGGTGAACGCTTACGTTTATCAGGATCGAATCTGTTCCTCTTCCAGCATGGTATCCAGAAAATCAAGGACATGCTGACGTTGTTCAGAGGTGGCATGGGCAATACAATCACAATGAAGATGTGCATTACTTCTCACCAGAAACTCAAAACAGACAGCATCTTTTTCTACTTCCACACCGAAATAAAAGGGGGCACAATCCTTGTGTTCTTTTTGGATATCAGTGAGGATATCTTCCGGTAGAACAATCCAGTAAATCCCGATCATGGGGCCCTGTTTCAAATTGCGTTTAAGGTAGGAGTCGATATTGTCCCGCTCCATGGGGGACAGGTCATCAATGACGAATTTGCGCATAATTTTATGTTTTGTTAATTTTTGATGAACTCGTAAAAACGTATATTATTAGCTATACCGTCATTCCCGGAAACTGGGATCTTTTTACGAAGCCATCAATTTTTAGTTTATAGGAAATCTGCAGCAATCGCTGACAGAGGGCTTCTTTCACTTTTGCTCAATGTTATGTGACCAAATATACCATGTCCTTTCAATCTTTCAACTGCATAGGAGAGGCCATTTGAAGAAGAGTCAAGATAAGGGTTGTCAATCTGTTGCGGATCTCCGGTGAAGACCATTTTGGTGTGTTCACCAGCTCGTGAAATAATGGTTTTTACTTCGTGGGGTGTCAGGTTCTGAGCCTCATCCACAATGACAAATTGACGGGGAATAGATCGACCGCGGATATAAGTGAGGGCTTCAAGTTCCACCTGTTTCGTTTTGAGCAGTTGATCAACTTTTTGTTGTACATTCGCATCATCGTCCTTTTTCTGGTTATGACGCATTAGATAGGTCAGGTTATCAAAAATAGGTTGCATCCAGAGAGTGAGCTTTTCATCTTTGGTGCCGGGGAGGTAGCCGATATCCTTGCCCATTGGGATAATCGGTCTGGAAACCAGAAGTCGTTCGTAGTTTTCTTTGTGAATTACGCATTCAAGGCCAGCGGCCAGAGCCAGTAGAGTTTTGCCTGTTCCAGCCTGGCCAATAAGAGTTACCAGGCTGATTTCAGGATTGAGCAGAAGTTCCAGAGCCATGCGTTGTTCCTTGGATCTGGCATTGATATTCCATGCGTGATCAGACTCGGAGTTGAGGTGTGTCAGGGTCTCAGGTCCGGTTGCACGGCCAAGACCTGAGTGCTTGGGATTGGTTTCGTCCTGAAGCAGAATAAATTCATTATGGTAAAAATGAAAGCCCTCGGTTTCCAGTGCCTTATCTTTATAAAAACGGTCAATCAGCTCTCCCGGGACTGAGACTTGCCTCCATCCTGTATAAAGATCATCGGCATTGCATTTCTGTTTTTCAAAATCCATAACAGCAATACCAAGGGCATCGGCTTTCAGGCGGGCATTAATATCTTTTGAGACAAAAATGACCTCTTTTCCTTCTTCGTGAAGACTGTTGGCCACTGCCAGGATACGATTGTCAGCGACACTCATATCAAGAAGCGCACCGGGCATATCTCGTTTTTCAACTGTAATTTGTAGAGACCCGCCGTTGTCCATAGCTACCCCGTCCTTCAGGGTACCGAGAGCACGAAGTCGATCAAGTTGCCGGATGACGTGGCGGGCATTACGTCCCAGTTCGTCATTTTGCCGTTTGAAGCCATCAAGTTCTTCAATGACTGTCATGGGAAGAACAACGGAGTTATCTGCAAAGGAGGTGAGTGAGTCTGCATTGTGCAGCAGCACATTGGTATCAAGGACAAAATATTTATGTTTGGTCATCTGAGTATGTTGGGAGGAAAAGGTTTGGATGAGGATTCTTGTCAGGCTGAAAGATTAGGAGACCACGTTGCTTATGTTCAGATGTCTAGCCAGGTGGTGTCCTGGTTCAGGACTTCACAGCCATCTTCACGGACAACAACCATATTTTCCAGGCGAACGCCTCCCCAGTCCGGCAGATAGATACCGGGTTCAACAGTGACGATCATTCCTGCTTTCAGGTGTTTACGGTTACGCGAAGAGAGACGCGGCTCTTCGTGCACGGCAAGCCCAACTCCGTGACCAAGAGCATGGCCAAAATATTCTCCATAACCAGCCTCAGCAATGACAGTGCGGGCGACCTTGTCCACTGCCGCAGCGCTGATTCCGGCACGGATCTCTCGGGTGGCCGCAAGTTGGGCCTTGCGCACCAGGCGGTGGATTTTCATGAACTTTTTATCAGCTTTGCCGGGAACAAAGGTTCTGGTCATATCAGAGCAGTATCCATCAAGGATAAGCCCCATATCAATCATCAGGGGTTGGTTTTTCTCGATTTGTACATCTCCGGGGACGGCATGGGGCAGGGCACTGCGTTTTCCTGTGGCTGTAATGGTTTCAAAGCTGGGAGATTCTGCTCCCTTCCTGCGCATTGTGGATTCGAGCGCCAGGGCAATGTCGATTTCTGTTTGTCCGGGAGTGATTGTTTTGTAGATCTGTTGAAAAACCTCTTCGTTTAACAGGACGGAGCGTCGCAGTTTTTCAATTTCGTCTTCATCCTTTTGGAGGCGCATCTCTTCCACCATTCCAGTTAAGGGAACAAGAGTGAGGGAGAGTTGTTCTGCAATTTCTTTCAGTTTTTCTGCTACGGAATGTAAGGTGTAGTGGCTTTCAAAGGCCAGACTTGTAATGCCAAGATCAGGGAGCAATGCTTTTAAAAGGGGAAGTAAACCCTTGTGATAGAGCATGACTGCCATGTCTTCCACTTCACGCTCTGCTTGAATCTGAAAACGAAAATCAGTGAGCAGCAGCGGTGATTTACGTGCTGGAATAAGGAGAACACCGGAGCTTTCACCAATGTCGTGGTCTGCTGCAGTGTAATCGCTGAGGTATCGTCTGTTGTGGGGCTGGGTGATGAGGATGGCATCGATTTCTTTTCTGCGCAGCCGTGCCTGGATTTTTTGTATGCGTTTTGAAGTGCTCATCAGGAAAACCGTTGCATGAGAATCTCTTTACGCTGATCAAAAGCCTGGGTGTACTGTTCGTTCAGGTTGGCTTTGGCTTGTTCCCATTCTTTCTGGTACTGGGGATGCATGGTTGGATCTATGGCGGGCAGGTCAGCACCTTCTTCCATCTGCGTTTGAAGTTTTTGTGCCAGTTGGGCGCGGATGGCATCATCCAGCTGCTGTTTGGTTTGCTTTTTGTGCTGGGAGTATTGTTCCAGAAGTTGTTGCAGTTCAGCGCAGACAGACCCCACATCACCTGCCTGTCCGGCCAGATCAAGGAGACCGGAAATAGCAGTAGTGCTGCTTTGCATGAGCAATTCGTCGCGGGGAAGAACAATATTACGCAGTAATGCTTTTGCCATACCCCGGCGCATTGCCATCTGATCAGCAGAGGGCTCCTGCTGCAAAAGATCCATGAGATCTAATTGTTTTCCATCAAGAAATTCAGCTATCAGTCGCATACCCCGTTGCTCAATTTCCTGATCAGCAGGGACATCTTCAGCGCGTTCTGCCATCCTTGCTGCCCGCTCCATTACCATATCCATTGTGCTTCGTATTTCAGCCATAGTGTCCTGTTCAACTTTGATAAATGAAAATGAAAACTGTTTGTCTGTATACCATAGCAGGTACTTATCTTCATTGATGGACTCGTAAAAAGTTCCCGGCTCCGTCATTCCCGCGGAGGCGGGAATCCAGAACGCGTTGAAATCACTGGATTCCCGCCTCCGCGGGAATGACGGAAGAAATAAAGTTTTGAGTTTTTGCGAGTCCGTCTTCACTGAAAAGTATGAAGTTACTCTATACGGGACGTTTGATCAATCCGGCACCGAAAAAACCGTCAATCTCAGGCCCTGGTAAGGGTGCAAAGTATCCTTTTTCTTTAGTAACAAAAGTATGCGCAGTGGAGGGCAGGGAGGATGTGCAGTCTTTCAGTGAAAAATCGGGGTTGTGAGCCAAAAATTGTTCAATAACCTGTTCATTTTCTTCTTCCTCCAGAGAACAGGTGGCATAGACAAGAATGCCTGGTGGGCGGAGAAGGGTGGCTGCTGTGTGCAGAAGATCAAGTTGGGTCTTCTGGTATTGATCCAGATCCTCCTCCCTTCTGTTCCAGCGAATATCAGGGTGGCGGCGGATAACACCCGTACCTGAGCAGGGTGCATCGAGGAGAATACCGTGAAAACGTTTGTTGCTCGATGTTGCAAAATCTTGCAGGCTGCCCGGGAAAAGAGGGAGGTCAAGCTTTGGGTGCAGCCGAGCCATATTCTCTTTGAACTTTTCCTGTCGCATTTTGTCCGGCTCCACGGCTGACACCCTGGCTTGGACGGGGCCGGCGAGTTGAGCAAGAACACTGGTTTTACCACCAACTCCCGCACAGGCATCAAGATATTCTCCCTCTTTAACCATGGGGCCAATGAGGCGTGTCAGGAGCTGAGCACCCTGATCCTGAACCTGAAAGAGTCCTTCATTAAATCCAGGGAGTCTGCTGACTCCTCCATGGAAATCATCAAGTATAAGTGTGTCGTCACAGTATTTTCCATTACGAGCAGGTATGTCGTTGTTGCGAAATGCTGCAAGCAACGTTTCCCGGTCAGTGGTACAAGCATTGACCTGCAGACTAAAACCTGCCTGTTCGTTGTTTTGCTCGCAGATACGGATGGTTTCATCTTTGCCGTAGTGCTTTTCCCAGCGTTTATAGAGCCACAATGGATGATTGAGAATTGGTGGGTTAGAATTTTTTAGAAGAGTCAGCAACTCGTCTCGCTTACGAATGAAATTACGAAGTACACCATTTACAAAGCCCTGCAACTTTTTAGGAAGACGCGCGGTCTGCACAGCCTTTACAGATTCATTCACAGCCGCTGATTCCGGGATGCGATCCAGGTAAAGGATCTGAAAAAGCCCTGTGCGCAGGGTTTGATGAACAAAGGGTTTTAGCTTTTTTAGTGGCTGCCTGCAGAGTTGCTGCAGCATGAAATCCAGTGAATCCCGATTGCGCAGCACTCCGTAAATAATGTTGGTTGCCAGCTGCCGGTCATTGCTTTCCAGGGGATATAGCGCCAGAACACTGTTGAATATGCCGGTTACAGGTTTTCGACTTTTCTGCAACCTGCAAAGGCTTTCTATTGCGACAAAACGTGCAGATTTGTTTTTTGTTGGAGGCAAGGGAAGTGCTGGAGTCAGGCGGCTGTGAGAGTATCAATTGCCGCAATAATTTCTTCCATGGGAGAGCCTTTGGATATGAGGGAAGGTTTTTTTTCGCCAGCCACTATATCCTGTGCTTCGTCGGGAGTAACCATGCCGGAAAGATAGAGAATGGGAATTTCAGAGGTTTTGGCATCTGCGGCCAGCGTAGAGCCAATTTTAACACCGTGGATACCTGGCATATTAATATCAAGGATAGCGATGTCCGGGAGTTCACGACCGATAATAGTCATAGCTTCTTCACTGACGGTACTGTAAATAACACTCATCCGTCCGGTATCTTCAAGCTGCATTTTAAGTAACTCGCAGGCATCCTGGTCATCGTCAATCAGTACTATCCGAGTTTCCTGATCCATGTTTAATTCTCCTGTGCTATAGTGAAGTTATGTTATTCTATCAGCATGTTGTAAAAAAAGTAAGAGACTTTTTGAAACTATTGAATCTTCATAGTGACAAGGGAGCTGGGATCCCCTAATGGGTGTTGTTGGAATCAGAGGAGAACTGTAACAAGATTGAGTTGGCAGCAGGTGCGGAATTTTTTTTCGAGGAAGCCAGTTGGATAATGCAAGACCGGCGGTTTTTTTCCAAACTACCGGTCAGCAGATAAACAGTAATCAGAGGCTTTATTTTGAAGCAATTATTTGGGCCGTATCGATGAAATAAATACCTTCTGACATCATATGCTCTCCTGACGGACAGCTGCAATCTCCTACGTAATGTTCTTTAATCGTTTCACTACAATCAAGAAAAAACAAATTCTTTCATGGATTCTTCGGCATTGTCTTTTCATTTGCTACTCCTTGGAAAAGGTTATTAATGAGGTGTTGGTTATACACAAAGATTTTTGTTCATCAATAGTATATTAAGTAGATAGGCGTCAAGTATGCTACATTGTTGTAAGTGTGTTTGCCTATGTCATATTTGACGACCCCTTCTGAACACAACCCGTTTCTCTGTCCCTGAGAAGGCACGAGTGTCAGTAATTATCGCCATTCCACATGGAAGATTCGAAGCGAATTACTTTATTCCTACCAGTATTTTTTGCCTGATAGAGTGCAATATCTGCGTGTTTGATACATTCCCAGAAGCCTTCACCATCTATTGGATAAATAGAAACACCGATGCTAAGTGTCTTGCTGATAGTGATTTCTTCGATTTGGAAGACCTGTTTTTCAACCGCTTCCCGTATTTTCTCTGCAACTTCTGTGGCTTTTTCTATCTCACAGTCGGTGAGCAGGATCAGGAATTCTTCTCCACCATAGCGGATAACAATATCTGATGCCCGGACAGCTTCCTGCATGATTACAGCAAGGGTTTTCAGAACCTCATCACCAACATCATGACCATGCTCATCGTTTACTTGTTTGAAGAAATCCATATCACACATGAGTACACCCATGGTGCTTTTTCTGCGTTTGATTCCGGCAAGCAGCGGATTGATGTTGGTTTCCAGAAATCTACGGTTGGCAAGTCCTGTCAATGCATCTTTAGTGGCCATTTTATAGAGGCTGGTGGTAAGGCGCTTGGCGTGAAGCACAGGAAGTGCTTCTTCAAGGTAGAGGCCTGCAAGGTGCTGATTTTGTCGTAATTGTTCGGCCCGTTCTTCACTGTCGACAAAAAGTGTCAAAAATTGAACAACTCCAAGTACTTTCCCGGAAACAATCATGGGTACACAGGTATGAGTCATGGCTTCTGAGAGAGGGAAGACCGGGCAGATATGCGGAAAGCCAGCAGATGAAACCACTTCGCCTGTTCGTCTTGCGCGGCAGATTCGAGAGGTGCTCATGGAGCATGTTTCCTGTTCAAGATCGGGGGGCCATGAATAAACCGGCTCTATGGAGTCATCTTTTGTCCGGACTTCCCAGATAATAAATGCATCGAGATGTAATGTTTCTTTAAAGACATAGGCCAGTCGCTTGTAGACTTCTTCAGCGGTCTCGTCTGCTTCAATGGTTCTTCTGAAGAGCGAAATGTCACGTATATGATTTGTCAGTCCATTTACAAGTGATGCTACTTCTCCTATTTTGTCTTGAGTAAGTACCGGAATTTCTGTTTTATATGTACACGACTGTTTGGGGTCATTTTTATTAAGCAGGAATTGGAGCGAACAGATCATCTGATCCAGGCAAGCAACTAACGTACGTATGCAGAGAAAACTAGTCAGGCTGAGGAAGGCCATGATCACGAGGACAAGAATGAAACCGTTGCTGAGGTATGTATCGAGAAGAGCAAGTGTATTTAAATCGTGATTTTGGTTTTCACAAATAAACTCGAGCTCCTGTTTAAGCTTTTCAATGAAAAAATAGCTGTGGAGGCCGATGACAAGATAACCAAGGAGAAAGCTCGCCAAAACCAGCAGGAATTTTTTATAGATAGAAAGCCCGAAAAAAGGTTGCCAGAGGCGGAGCCAGAGAGATTTTCCAAGTTGGGTTTGATATTTCATTGAGTGTCTTTCCTTGAGAGATATCTGACTTGAATAGTTATAAAAATTCTATCAAAGAACAATGCACTTGTCAAAAGCTGTTTTTTGCATTGATGACATAGTCACCCGCAACATATTTTCTTGGCAAACCTTATTTGACTCCTTCTTCTATATTCTTTAAAGTGAAAAAAGATTACACTAGGAGGCTGTATGAGAACACCCAAACTACGGGTACAAGTGCACTTTTTTCCCAATTCTTTGTTATTTACAACATTTTATCCTCGGAATATCAACTGTATGCGGCAAATGGCATTTCCTGCAGGGCACCTGTGGTGAAGTTTTTCAAATGCCTCGATTTGAGAAAAAGTTGCTATTCTCGGACACGCTCCAGGGATTCTTGTCCCGGTGGATGGAGCAAAGTTCAGCATGCAGGCGGTTATGCTGGCCACCACCTGATATTTTGAAGGAATTCTCTTAATGAAGCAAAATCAAATACAAGACACTCTTCGGCTGCGCCGGGTCGCCATTGACACCTATAAAGAAAATGTTGCCTACCTCAACGGTGACTGTGAAATTTATCGGGCAGAAGGATTTCAGGCCCTCTCCAAGATAAAAGTAACCATAAATAGTAACAGTATCCTGGCTGTTTTAAACGTGGTGCATGATGATACAATTGTTAGCCCCGGCGAACTTGGTCTTTCGGAGCAGGCCTTTGAACAGCTGGGTGAAGAAGAGGCTGTGCTGGTACGGGTGGATCATGCTGAACCGCCTCATTCCATTGATGCGGTTCGTCGTAAAATAGCCGGGGAAAGACTCAGCGCTGAAGATTACATTGCCATAACCAGAGATATTGCTAAACATCGTTATTCCAAGACTGAAATGGCGGCATTTCTCGTTGCCGCAGGGGAAAATGGTCTGGATCGTGATGAGATTTTGTATTACACACTGGCGATGGCCGATTCCGGTAAACGTCTCAACTGGGGGGAGCCGGTGGTTGTAGATAAACACTGTATCGGGGGGATACCCGGTAACCGTACGACAATGCTTCTGGTACCCATTGTTGCTGCCCATGGCATGCTCATCCCCAAAACCTCGAGCCGGGCCATCACTTCACCGGCTGGAACGGCTGATACCATGGAAGTACTGGCTGAGGTAAATCTCTCACCAGACAGACTCCATACTGTTGTCCGTAAGGAACGGGGCTGTCTGGCCTGGGGAGGTACAGCCATGTTAGCTCCGGTTGATGATATCCTCATCACTGTAGAAAGGCCCCTTGGCATGGATGCTATGGGGCAAATGGTGGCTTCGATTCTTTCAAAAAAACTGGCTGCAGGTGTCACTCATCTGATTATTGATATTCCTGTGGGTCCCAGTTCAAAAATGCGTCACATGCGACAGGCCCTTAAGTTGCGGAAGCTTTTTGAATTTGTCTGTGACCGTATCAATATCCAGCTGGAGGTTGTTATTACCGATGGGCGACAACCTGTTGGACGCGGAGTCGGCCCTCTGCTGGAAGTTCGGGATGTTATGCAGGTATTGAGAAATGATCCTGATGCGCCGCAGGATCTTCGCCAGAAGAGTATTCGTCTGGCCGGCAGGGTTCTTGAGTTTGATCCGGATGTCAGGGGGGGGCATGGATATTCCATTGCCAGAGATATTCTTGATTCAGGCCGCGCTCTGACTAAAATGCAGGCCATCATCGATGCTCAGGGGGCTCGGGAAAACTCCATACCTCCCGCACCTCTTATGCATGATGTGATCTGTAAGCAGGATGGTGTCGTTACAGGTATAGATAACCTGCAGATCAACCGCATTGCCCGGATGGCCGGAGCTCCCATGGATAAAGCAGCGGGGATTGATCTTTTGAAAAAACTTGGCGATCCTGTTACGGTTGGTGAGCCTCTCTATACCATTCATGCTGAATTTAGAGCAGACTATAACTTTGCCCTCAACCTGGCCCGAAAAGATACAGGCTATACCATTGGCTCTACAGAAGAACTCCCTGCAACCTATGTGGAATTCTGATGAGCTGCCTTTATTCAATGAAAGAGGAAAAGTGATGCCGTCACCCCTTATACTTACATTTCCTGCGTACCGTGTTCTGGCGGATCGTCTGGCTGCGGAAACAGGATATGACGTGTTTCCTGTTGCAATCCATTCTTTTCCTGATGATGAGAGTCTTGTTTGCCTCCCTCCTGAACTGCCGGAGCATGTTATTTTCTTCTGCAGCCTGGATCACCCGAATGAGAAACTCGTGGAACTAGGCTTTGCCGCTGCCACGGCTCGTGAACTTGGAGCAAAACAGTTGAGTCTTGTTGCACCGTATCTCTGCTACATGCGTCAGGATAAGGCCTTTCAGGATGGACAGGCAATCAGCCAGCGAATTGTCGGTAACTGGCTTGGTGGCTGGTTTGATACCATTATCACTGTGGATGCCCACCTCCATCGCATCAAGGCCTTGAGCGATGTCATTAGTCCTGCCAGAACGTTCAATCTCTCCGCAACACAGCTTTGGGTGCATTTACTTAGGCAACGAAGTGATCAGCCAATACTCATGGGCCCTGATCAGGAATCCCGTCAATGGGTAAAGAAAATAGCGGAAGCGACCGGGCTTGACTACGCTGTCGCCCATAAACAACGCTTTGGAGATCATACTGTCCAAATACAGTTACCTGAAATGTCTGTTGCGGATCGTACGGTTGTTCTGGTAGACGATGTCATCAGCAGCGGCCATACTCTGGCGGTAATTGCAGGCCTTCTGAAAAAGGCAGGAGCAACTCATCTCGAATGTCTGGTTACCCATGCCTTATTCACAAACAGTGTGGAACAGCTGCTGAACAACAGCGGTATTAAAAAGATTGTAAGCAGTGACTCGATTCCCCATTCCAGCAATGGCGCCTGGCTGGCACCGTTATTAGCAAAAACACTGATTCATGACATTACTTGTCATGCCAGTGGGGGAAGTGAATGCAAAAGGCTAACAAGGTAATGATGAACCATGGCTCTCTTCTCTAGGAGCGTGTCCGAGAACACCCAAACTACGGGTACAAGTGCCCTTTTTCCCCAACTCTTCGTTATTTTGAAAAAATAATGCTCGGAATATTAACTATATGCC
>JAOZQU010000303.1 GCA_029932055.1 Desulfocapsa sp. | reverse complement strand
GAAGGTCGGTGGGAATGTCAGGAAAGAGATTCGGCTTCAAATGTGGAATATACTGTTTTTCAATGAGTACTGTTTTATCACCACGCAGCAGAGCCAGGTAGACGGTTTCGTCATCTTGTGCCTCTGTCGCAAGCTGCAGGCTTTCCTGATCTTCAGAAAAAACAGCATATTCGCTGAATTTGGCTATCAGCGTGCTTATTTCCTTACCCTGGGTCAGTAGTGTTTGGAGTCCATCAACATGTTTCTGGTACACCTCAAAGGCTGTAATTGATAGGCCGGTCATCAAAACAAGGAGAATTGACAATATGTT
The DNA here is from genome assembly GCA_029932055.1 of Desulfocapsa sp. Classification (GTDB taxonomy): domain Bacteria; phylum Desulfobacterota; class Desulfobulbia; order Desulfobulbales; family Desulfocapsaceae; genus Desulfocapsa. The sequence continues at coordinate 3,262 of JAOZQU010000303.1, read as the reverse complement.
AAATTTTCTTGCCAGGCTCAGTTCTTTTTTGTGGCTCATGCTTCTATCCTTACTTATATACTTTTGTCGCCCCTTGAATCAGGGCAGGATCAAATGTTAAGCGCAGATGGTCTGCCGTCTTCAAGTTTATTTCATAACATACTTTCTCAGGTGTAAGCGGAGTAATATCAGCCATCGCTGTTCCTTTAAGGATTTTTTCTGCAATCAAGCCGCACTGTCTGCCCAGATCCATATAGTTCCAGGTCAGGGCATAGAGTGCCCCAGCCTTGACCCAGGACGGGGATAGTCCGGCAAACGGAATACGATTACGAAAGGTGGAAAGCAGCACAGCCTTGGCTGTTTTACCTGAATAGGCTGTTTTATCCGGCATGCCAAGCAGCATATCCGCCTTGCGGCCAAGGGATTTGAGCGCAGGAGGTAACTGTGTGGGAGATGTCACAGGCATTGCATCAATCTCAATGGCAAACTGCTTGGCCGTTTTTCTCATGCCATCAATTAATTGGCTGTTTTCCTGTGGATTGTAAAGCATGGATACACGATTGATGCTGGGTAGAAAACGACGGAGCCATTGCAAATGGACTTCGGGGGGATAACTGAGTAAAACTCCTGTGGCTCGGGGGGACTGGCCGAGTATCTGTTCATTCAGGATCATGCCCGCAACTACTGGTACTTCAGGGATTGAGCTCAATCCGGAACGTGTTGCTTTTGAACCAAGGGTCAACAGGAGCAAAGGCTTTTGTTCGTTGATTTCCTGCAAAAGGGACCTGTTTTTTTCAGGTTGTTTTTGTAAAAAATAACGAACAAATTCTGCTTCCGGGAACTTCCTGCTAACCTGTTGCTCAAAACCTTCAATCACTTGAAGGTAGTGTTGAGAGTTCCGGCTGCTCAACGAGGCGATGAGCGGTCTTTCCATGGCCTGGAGATTGTCTCCAGACGAAAAGAAGAGCATCAGCCCGATCAGAAGGGCATGCGGATATGTGCGATGATTTGCCAGGTTCATTTTTTGGTCGGCTTAGTACTCATTCAAAAATAAGTTCGTTATTATTGAATGCGCCCTTAGAAAGCATAGTCAAGTTTAATCCGGAAGGTAAGGCCATCCTGCTCAATGGAGTCCTGAACGTGTTCTTCCGACCCAGGGTGAGCATAGTCCTGGTCAAAGAGATTGTAGATACTTGCAGACAAGGTCACGCCCTTGATCATATCCCTGCTGAGCAAAGTTGCGTTGATGAGAAAAATATCATCGGTCTGGTTATCGTTCAATGTTTTACGACCGCTCTCATACTGTGCTTCCAGACCTGCCATTAGCAGGTCTTCCAAAAGAGGGATCATGACATTTCCTTTTACCATGTTGAGCGGTGAATTAACCATCCGTTTGTCGGTTGATTTGTTTTCTGCGTACTGATAGGAATAGCTGATCGATCCTGCCCATCCGTTGTCCCAACGGCCTTCGAATTGTAGTTCACCGCCTGTGACTTTTGCGTCACCCAGATTGGCAAAAACCAGCAGGTCATCGGCAGGATCTGTGGTCAGGGCAATCAGCTCATCGATCTCGTTGTGATAAATCGAGGCGACTGCCCGGATATTAGTCGTCAACTCCTGTTCCACTATAAATTCAAAGGTTTCAATATTCTCCGAGTCGAGTTCACCTGCGGCTTTGTAGGAAATGCCACCGTCGTGATAATACAACTCATAGGAATTGGGAGCTCGAAAGGCGGTGCCATAAAGCAGTTTCAGGCTAGTGGAGACAAAGGGAGAATAAATCAAAGCGGCTCGGGGATTGGTGGTGGAGCCGACTGAATCAAAATAATCGTAACGGACACCCAGATTGAAAATCAGGTTGTCAAGAATCTTGTATTCATCCTGCAGAAAAAGTGCATAGGTGTAGTCGTCTGCGTTGTCATCTTGATAGACCTCATACGAATCCCATTGCTTCTCTAGCTGACACTTCAGTCCCCCACCACTTGCCTTCGGCCACTTCATAAAACATTTCGATATCGGAAAAGTCACCTTCTTCAGAGTAGTCTGTCGCCCAATCGCCATCATATTGGTAATCATCATAGTAGAGACGACTGGTCAATTCGATTTCATTTTCCATCAGGTGCTGATATTTAAGGTCGAGATATGTGTGTTTTTCCCAGGTGCGGGTACGCGGATCGTTGAATGCCGTATAATAGGATGCTGTAGGAACCCCCTTTTCACGGTTTACATATGCACCTTCCATAATAAAATCACCAAAGGAGAGTTTGGCAAAAAGGTTTTGAACATCTTCATCATCAGCATTCTCGGCAATGCCATTGTTTGTGATAGGTTCATCGAACTCCTGGTAGTAATGATCATCGCCATTGCTGTCATAGTATGTGCCCGAAACAAGCATTTCAAACCCGTTATCAAAGCGGTTACCATAGCTCAGGCACCCCTGGTAACTGCCAAAACTGCCTGCAGATCCAGAGACTTCAAAACCCTGCAGATCCCTTCCTTTTTTTGCTTATCACATTCACCACGCCAAAGAAAGCACTGCTGCCATACAGAGATGAGCTTGGCCCCCGCACCACTTCGACCCGATCGATAAAATCAACATCCAAAACAAAACCTCTGTCAATGTACATGGAGTCGTAAATGTTATCATTCATCCGGTGACCATCCACCAGTTGTAGAAATTTGGTGCTGTAATCTCCAGTTAGACTGAAACCACGTGCACCGGTATAATCGTAATTACGATCATTTGTTATATAAAAACCGGGCAGACTGTTTAGAATATCAGCAAGTGTCCTGTGACCGTAGCGCTGGATCTCTTTTGCGGTCACGATACTGATTCTGGCTGGTGCTTCAGTGACTTTCTGGTCGTATTTGGAAGCCGAGTAGACAGAGGCAATGTCCTGAAACAGGATTTCTTCACCGTCTTCTTCTCCAAAGTCGAAATCATCCGCTTGAGCGATGGTAGAGTCAGACCATAACAGGATGGATAAAATGCATAGTGTACTTAGTGGATTATGGTGCTTTTTCATGGCAACCCCTCTCTCTCAGGAAAACGGTTTTTGCGTGAATACTGATAGTATAATTCAGTGTGTATATTGGATGATATGAGAAAGCAGAAAGAAAAGCAAATTGTGCAATGATTTTGATGGGGGAAGGCTGAGTTGGGTGGTGTCAACTTGAGTGTCAGTTAAAAGTTTTGAGTTAAAAGCTGGGTAGGGTGCGCATCGCGCACCATTGTGTTCTCCATTGACACCCAACGGGCCAATAACAAATGGCCATGTTTTGC
>JAOZQU010000009.1 GCA_029932055.1 Desulfocapsa sp. | reverse complement strand
CTGACATTCTTTACCCGCTCATCAGCGGCCAATGTTAAAATACCCATTCCATTTCTCCTGTAGCTCTTCTTGATGGTCAACAATCATTCTTTCAATAGCTCTGAGATCTCTTGCTGAAAACCCTATATTCCTGGCCAATTGAACCGACTCAAGCCAAAACTTAGCCGACAGGTTGTCGCGATCAATATGGATATGAGGTGGTTCATTGGGTTCATGACTATAAAAATAAAAACGGTAAGGCCCAATACGCAGTACTGTAGGCATGATCGCCTCTTTAGTTGAATTGTTTCTGTAGGGAGCGGACTTTTTTTGCTTCATGCTTGAGAAGCATGCCTTCCAATAATTCCTTGATTGTATTCTTCTCATCCGGATCAAGCTTGGAAACTGCCTCAAAATGGAGCTGCAAGTCATCATCTGGTCCTCGGTCACCCTCGTCAAAAAATAGAACATCTGAACTGACATGCAAGGAGAGCGCAATTTTACTTAAGACATCCAGAGTAGGCTGTGATGTTCCCGCCTGCCTCATAGCGTTTGAGTTGAGAAACATGAAGACCTAGCTTGTCTGCAAGAACCTGCTGGATCAAGTCGTTTTCTTTGCGTAATGCGGCTAGTTTTTTAGGAAATGACATACTGTTCAACCCTTGTAAGTATACGTTATTGGATCTGCGATATTCTGTAGACACTATACCACCCCTTTTTTATCGTCGACGAAAAAGAACTATATGATACATACAATAGGTATACTATATTCTACTTGACAGGTTTTTAGAACATAAAGAAAGCCCATCAGCTTATGCAACTTTTGACGGAAGCAAACTGATGGGCTTCCCCCCCCGGCAGAGATCCACCGAAGATGCCTATCTTAAATCAGTACGCCCGGATCTGATCAAAGATCCCAACAACAACCTCTACCTCACATTACGGGGGTAACAAATTCTCGAAGAACGTCTCGCCCCATACCATTCGTCATACCTATGCCACAGCCATGCTGAAGAACAAAGCCGACATAAGAGCTTTTCAGGAACTGTTCGGCCATGAGTCCCTGCCCCCCCCAAATCTACACCAGGGTGACCATCAATGATCTGAAAGAAGTACATTCCAAATGCCATCCCAGAGAAAAAGATAAGGAGTGATACAAAAGCCGGTTAAAAACAATATTTCACTCATGACCTTCACTTACTCATTATAATTCAAGAATACCTTGTTTTTTTTGGGTGCTTGCCTATTTTTTTATCACAGGAGTCATCGAGTAAAACACTAATGCTCACATCAAATCCACCAAGTTTAATATTGATTTTTCAGTCAATATGTGTTAGGCGATTAGTTATATTTGCTGGACTCGTAAAACGTTCCCTGCTCTGTCATTCCCGCTCATGTGGAAACACAGAACATGCTGAAATGACTGGATTCCCGCATGTAAGTGAATAACAGAATCAACAAAATTTTGATTTTTTACAAGTCCATCATATTTATCTGTATTATCTGTACCTCCAAAGGTCTCGATCGATTGACGACGCTAAAATCACCCTGGGAGACAGGATATGAAGATGGTGTGGGATGGAAAAGAAGACAGACGCTGTCTGCTGGTTGGACTTGGATGGCTGTGCGGGATCCTATTGCTGGTATCCCCGGCTTTTGCCAACGATCTGCGAATTGAACAGTATACCTTTGATATCAAGAAAAACGGTAATGTTGCTACTGGCGGCCAGCTGGGTTATTTCAATGATTCTGATACGGTAAGTACCGATTTTAGCCTGGCAACGAGTTGGGGATGTGAGCCAATATTACATAGTCTTCCCGCTAATTATATCTGCCTGCCCCCTCCAGACTTTAATGTTTTAGTTCAGGTGGTTGCAATTCCCGAGTATTGCAAAACCACACTATGCCTGGATATAGTCACCAAAAAATTTAATCTCGTACCCGTGGCAGTAAATGGCGCGACAGAGGTGCGTGACAGACCGCACCCGACACAGCCCACCCCTATAGATAACACCGCTATCAAGAACTTCAACCTGCAACTTTCCTCCGAAACCGATTTCAATGCATTCGTCAGCGAATGGTATGATCAGGACTACTACTTCGCGCTGCGCTTGAAAATAGACAACGACTTAGCAGTAATAGAGACCGATCCAGGTGGCGAGGACAATAACACGCAACAAACTACCACCACCGATTTCATTCCCCTGACCAGAAATCTCACTTTTGGGCCGACTCCTACCACCCTCACCACGCTTGACGGAACATCGGAGAACGATATGTCATGCGGTTCCAGCAGTGGTAATGGCAGCACACTTGCCAACCTTCAACTGCAAAACGGTTTTACCGAATGGACGCCGTCACCCGGAGTACACTGGAACAGCATGAATGTTTCACTCAGTCCACCACCCTTTTGCGCCGAATTTCACATAAACACAGCTGGCGATGGCTTTGATCTGACTGCGCTCACGACTGTTGACACAGCTCCTGTTGACGGCCAGTTGGGCGACTTTCCGGTTATGGTTTACGGCAATACACTCAATCATGTAAGCGGCGCTTCGCCCACCTATTTCTCTGTAACTCTTCCAGAGTTGACGAGCTATCACCAGAAAGATCCATTCGAACCCGGCCCGAATGCCAGGGGCGTGAGTAACATGATCGTCACAGCTATGTCGCTCGCTGATCCAAACGACTACGACACTCTTACTGGCGATATATCCGGCGGATATCTACACGCCGAGGGACTGCCATTTTCCATTGAAGTCGATAAAGTAAGAATTTCATCGACCGAATTTACCGGTTCGTATGCTGGTGTTAATTATGTTCATGATCGTGGCTATAGTAGCGGAGACAACAGGCAGTTAAACTCCATAGGGCCCGTCAGCAATGATAGACGATTTTCCTTTCCAGATTCCGGTGCCACACAACCGGAAACATCCTTTAGACTGACCTCTGACGGTCTGCATATCTCTAACATCGATTTTTCCTCAGTTGAGGTTGGTCGCACACATTTTCCACGTACCGTGGCCTATGCCTGGGAAAGTTTTAACGTTGGTGTGGATCAGGGTCTTCTGGAAGCGACTGAACTTGTGGCAGCCAAGCAATACAATATGTCGCTTAGTGCGGATTGCGGCGATTGTGATACAGGTGGTGGTGGGCCAGCGTACGAATTGAGCCCGCTGATTCGTGAAGGACTGGCTTCTGATGGCGCGGTAATAACCAGGGTGGAAAACCTTAAAAACCCATATTGGGGGCCAAGTGTTCTCACCTTAAATAATGTAATCCAATTCTCCGAGCCTGATTTGATTTATCAGTTAGGGAACGGAATGACCTACGAGATTGATAATCAAATATCGAACATATACGCAGGTCCAGGCTACTCCTTCAAACGCATTTTCGAACGCGAAGGAGATACCGGGAAGAGTGGAATCCTCTACCTGCCCGGTGGCATTGCTCAGGGCACAGGTGGAGCAAATGATTTAAAAGTAACCAATTATCTCATGGGAATGCGATATGCTAACGATGCCGGCAGCTATCTTGCGCCGGGCAAACATTTCGCCCTGCCAAGCAGCACCAGTCGACTCGGCAACTATTTTATGGCCGGCCTCACAGTTGGCCCTGAACTGTATAGTAGACCCACTGACAAACAACCGGAAGTCGGAGAGGGAGTAACGCTGGAAGACACCAATATGACAATTGGTTTCGGTGGCAAGCCAACCCCGGACTTCAGAACTGTGGGCAGTTCCATCGGAACCAAGTATGTCGTGCGTCAGGGTGGTGTTACCGGAGCCTTTAATTTTGATACTGTACCGCAACCCAAAGTATATGGCTATTCACTGGGTTTGACCCGTTTCGCCTTTCGTCAGATCAACAACATACCGGATGACCTCACCTGGCTGGACGGTGATATTTCCATTCCCGGGCGCGGTGGTTTTGATATCGTCTTTGAGTCACTTGAGCTTGAGTGTTCCGGTGATGTCAGCAAAGGACTGGTGGCACGCGAAGCTCGCCCTGGTGAAGAGCTCTGTAGTGACGGCCAGGATAACAACAATAACAGCTTCGTCGATGAAAACTGTGTCGAGAGTTTCAACACCTGGAATGCAGCCATTGACCTCCTTTCCATGGAGTTTGTACCCAAGGATCCCAACCTGCCCGTTTGTGAATCACAGGATCGCGATCTTCTGGTTGGTAATACGGTTGACCTGAAGGCCCTGAACGGACCTTTAGGGATGCTGGCCAAATGGGAGCCTGACGGCGATCCCTTTGACGCATCAATCAATGGTGATACTGATCAGGTGCTGGATCAACCAAAAAGTAATGAGGGAATTCCCGACTCCGGCAAACCAGGGTTTAACGTTGCACTGGACAAAGGGATTGTACTTAAATGGCCCACTGGACAAACCACTGATGGCTGGTTTGCAATGGACAGCGCGATAGGAGTGCCGTTCTGGAACACCCTTGACACTTCAAATCGGGTGGCTAACGAACAGGGAAACCAAAACGCTCAGGAGCAGACCATTATTATCGCCAAGGGTACAAATCTTACTGGCAGCAGTAGTGGGGATGACGCGAAAAGTAATAGCGAGTTGACATCCACAATCACCACGAGTGATCGTAATGGAAGCTATGGCTGGGACAACTCCGCGACCTATGAGTGGGGCAGCACCGGTTTCAAGTTCAGCCTGCCGATCTTTTATGAGATGGGACGGCATAGCAATGATGAGCAACCCAGATTCCTGGGCCGCACCGTGAACAAGGATCTGGTTGTACTCGATGCCAATGCAGGCGCCGACTGGATCTCTCCGGATAACACCAAAGTAAGCTTTGGTGCCAGCGCTGATTTCGAGGCTCTGGCTGGTGCCGCAATCGATCTCAATGTTGATTTAAGCGATCCTGAGAGTGTGGCGAATCTTGATTCTTTTCTCAATACTCTTGGTGTATCCGGCAGCCCGGTGGGCGATCTCGTTGGCGGGATAAAGTCAAAACTCAGCCTTATGAATGTAGTGGCGGATGCCGGTCTGGATAATTTTCTGGAACTGGGCGTTGATGCCGCGCTCTCAAGTTCCCCCATGTCCTCAGCATTTGGCTCGGTGGCGACAACACTTGGAAAGGTTCAGAGTATTCCTGAGCAGCTCGCATCAGAAGTTGAAGATGGACTGAAAGACCTTACCAGCCAAATCATAAATCCCCTCAGTGCGACCTTGGATGGCGCAATGCTGAATGCCTATAACAAGTTGCCCCAACTCTACCTGGATGCCGCTGCCGGTTCTCCCAACGCGACAGAACTGGATATGTACGATGCTCTGTTCACTCAGGCAACAACTGTTATTGGTGAGGTTCAAACGGCTCTGGAAAATGTCGATACCGAGGTGAGCGCTGCCAAAGATAATATTACGTTGCTTACTGACAAAGTTATAACAGGTCCAAACAGCTATGTACAACTTGCTAAGGATGCTCTCACCGACCTTAAGGCTGTGCTGACAACAGCTGGCGACCTGACAAGCTGTTCCTTTGCCACCAGCCCCATCAACCCAGGCAACAACGATATGCTTGGAAAGGTGGGAGAAGTACTTGAGCGTGTGAATGATGTCAGAGACGCCCTGGAGGCGATCCGTCAGGCCAGCCAATTGGTTAGTTTTGGCAGCCAGGTAGCCTCGGTGGCCGGGATTGACCTGTCGAGCCTTAATAATGCACAACAGGCCGTCAATGCGCTGATCGAAGAGGTGCAGAATCCCATTGATCAGGCTTTTATCCATCTCAATGGTCTGTGCAGCAGTGTGGGCTCACAGCTTTCCAATACTCTCAATGACGCTAACACCTTGATTATTACCCTGGAAACAGCGATGTCTCAGATTGAGGGCCCTTTAGGCAAGATGGTTCAGGCCAGGAATAAACTGCTCATGGGCCTTGATACGGTGAGCACATTGACTGGCAGCGCTACAGATCAATTAGGAGTTATCGTCGATTTTCTCGTAAAACAGCAGCAGGTTATCGAAGACGCTAAAAACAGTTTTCCCGCTCCTGCAGGTTTTCCCTACGATGGTTTAACGTTGGTCAGCGAAATTCAGACCCAGGTTTTTGATGTTGGCCTTGGTTCATCATATACGTGGTACTATGCCACTCCATCGCCGCGTACTTTTGTGGATGAATTGAAAAACAATCTACGCAATCCCATAGATTCCGCCATAGCCTCAGCAGTGGCTGTGGCCAACTCGGAGTTACAAAGTATCGTTTCTCTGGTTCCGCACCCAACAGAAGCCGAACTGCGTAATCAGGTCAAGGATCTGATAATGAACAGCCAGGCAATTGAGAGCATTGATAACATTGTCAATCAAGCGCTGGGTGAAGTGTTCAATGGCCTGAACGATGTCGGCCTGGATGTATTTGATCAACTCAACCTGGTTATTAAGGATATTGCCCAGCAGTTGGAGGACAAAGCCAATGAAGCGCTGCAGGCTGCCACCAGCGAAATAGCCAATGAAATCCCGGTAAAAGCCGTGAAAATTGATGGTTATGCCATTATCAGCGGCGATGAGCTGGAACGGTTGCATATTGGTGCCGAATGGACCATGTCCGGTGATGCCGATGACAACACCACCGGTTATGCAGCAGCCCTCGACGTTACCAGTTGGAGCACCAACAACAAGGGGCTGAACTGTCTTGGAGACGCCGATATAACAGGCTTACTTGATGCTATGATATCCATCTATGGCGTGCCCATTAAAATCGGCATATCAGATGCCATTATTGAAGAACTTTACCTGGGATTTACCCTTGAAAATCTGGGGCCGGTTGGGATATTTGGCGGAATCAGCCTTGATGGAGAGCTGGATTTCCAGGCCTTTATTCTATATGACGTAGCCTTTGCAGCCGGAGTCGGAAAGTACGAGAACTATCTAGGTGCAGCCGCCGGTGCCCTGTTTGATGATATCCAGATGAAAGTGGCATTTATGGTGGGCAAGACCTGTAATACTGATGTACTGCTGTCATTGGATCCCCAGGCAGCTGAATTTATAACCTTTCCGGGAGGCATCTTTAACGGTGCCTATGTACGCGGCTCAGCCAGTTTTCCGGTCTATAGTAATGGCTGCTTCCTGACTGTTGGCGTGAGCGCCGATGCCGGTGCCTGGGTACTGATCGGGCCGCCATTCACCATAGGCGGTCTTGTTGGTGGCGGGGCCTACGGCAAGGCGATCTGCATTGCCTCTATACGTGGCCAGGTTCTGGTCTGGGCACAAAAAGTAGGAGACCCGCTCAGCATAGATATTGATGGATTGAGTTTTGGAGGCGAAGGTTTTGGCGGTGCCGGCATTGGTTTTTGTGAGCCAGGCGGATGGACCTCGGTAAGCAGGATCAGAGACGATGGTTGGTGCGGAACCGGTGATGCCAGTTTTGGCGCCAAGTATCAAAATGGATGGGAGCTATATAATATCAACACATCAGCTGTCGATTAAGAGGCCAAAACAATGACACTACGAATAATACAGACATTACGTAATGCAGTTTTGGTGGTTAACTGTCTCCTTGCGCTTTACGCAGGTTCTGCGAACGCTGCCGGCGAGCAGTTCTACTTCACCGGAATGGTGGCCCCCATAGGCTCCATGTCAAGCCCGGGACATTCATCCCTGGGAGTATACTTGCGCTGGGATCAGATGGAAGGCAAAACACCAGACGATCTGGCCGGCTTTATACTCTTGCGCGATGGTAATCAGATCTATCCGGCGAGCCCACCTGGTAGTGTGGTTCCAGCTGTCGGTGCTATGACCACTACCGAGATTAATGCTCTCTATGCAGCACCCGAACAGGAACGTCGCCGCCTGGAGATAATCCGCTGGCTTGCCGAATGGGGACAAAACCAGGATCCGGTCATCACTGTCAACGACAGCAACTTCGCCACCCACCTCCGCAATCTGCTGCTGACAGATAGCTACTGGAGCCACTTTGCTGCACGCAATGACTTTAATGTTGCCCGTACCCGCTATCGTGGCTATCTGGACACTACTGCCTCTCCTCCCGGTGTTCACACATACGAATTACTGGCCATATCAACAGGCAGTGCTGCAGTAAAGGTAGGCGATATTACATTTGATACATCAGCAGTCAAAAAACTCGCCGCCGCAAATGGCTTGCAACAAGTCGTGCTTGGACGTTGCGATGCCCCGGAAACCGGAAAGGATCATGGTTCGGTAGCACTGAACTGGGCCTTGCCCGGAGCCAGTGCCGGCGATCTTTATGTGGGTAGCCTGCTCAATTCCGGCTATGACATCTATCGCACTACCAGCAATGTAACGGCAGTGGATTCGGGTCTGGAGTTGCGCAGTCTTGCAGGCAGTGTAATGCACAATTCAGACGGCGGCTTGACGCTGCCTGGTTTGGAGAAGCTGAACGATCAGCCGCTTGTGGTCTCTTCTCAGGATCCAAACGAAAAAGAGACCAGAAACAAAGGATGGAATCCTCCATTCTATCAATTTCTTGAAACCGCAAAGGAATTATCGGCTCAGGGCCTCAAGCCTGGCGATAAACGTGCCTATTACATCGCGCCTCGTGATTTCACAGGCAACTATGGTGATACTGAACGAATATTAGTAATCGTGCCTGACACAGTCGCACCACCGCCACCATGGGCAGTGCGTACTGTCAAGGATCCTTTTGGCGATACTTTCTCCCTTGAATGGGATCATGTGGATGTACTGGGTTTTCATCTCCGCCATCAGCATGGACGCACCTATTGTAACCTGAACAGTGCCCGCTTTGATAAAGAACTGCGCTGGGTTCCTGAGGGGAAAAACTGTGATGATTACCCCCAGATCAGCGTGGATCTTGATGTTGCCAAATATCTTATTTACCGCTTTAACATGGCTGGTGACGCTGGTGATTTCAATGATTCTGACGGAGATGGCTGGACTGACCTGGTGGAACGTATAACATTGTCACTTGACCCTCCCCTTACTTCCCCCGGCACCGCTTGTGACGCAAGCCTTGTGCCGCTATCACCTCCTCCCGGAACCCAAAACCATTTAGTTGCCACAGTACTGGCATCAACTGCCACAAATCGTGCCAGCGGCCGCCGCGTTCTTCAGTATAATGACCCGGTACCTGCGTTGGATAAGGGACGGGTTTTCTGGTATCGCATAGCCTCTGTGGATCAGGAGGATAACATCAGTTCGCTGTCGGCACCGACCAGGGGATTTTTCCCCAATCGCAACAGGCCTCAACGATGCAGTGAACAGGATTTTGTTCTTGGAGAGCAGGAGTGTTTGTACCAGGTTATAGATCATCCCAAAAGTCGTTACTACGCCACAGACGATACTGGTGACGCCGTTAGTGTAGTAACTAACTGTAGCACCCAGGACCAGACTATCTTGCAACTCACTTCCTCCATCGTTGATCTGCCTACGGGCGAGCGTGGCGTTGCCTTTGACGATGCCTTGTGCCTGCCACTTGAACAAAACTGCATTGAGCACCAGATTTCGCTCAGTTATCTCTCGCTGCAGGGAGAAATTCTTGGTCAGCGCGATCTTGGCTATATGCCGGGCGAATGTGAACGCCTACCCCGCTCCAGGCTGATAAAGGATTGCACCGAACCGCGAATACGGCCGGTGCGTGGTGGTGATTCGGTACGGGGCAACTTGGAAATAGACTGCCCCGCAGCCGTGGATCAATGTCTCAATATCTATCGGGATATTGGTGGTATCAGCTACCACTACCTTACCCTTTGTCCGCCATTTTCACAGCCGGTGATACTTGACATCAACGACTTAACCACACTTGGTGGTGACCAGATATGTTTATCCCTGGCGCTGCAAAATCAAAACAACGAGGTTTCCTCAAAATATCGTCTGCCCTGTTTTCGCCTGCCTGTGTATGTAACCGAAGTAGGTTCACCACAGCCTGTGGAAATTGGGTTCTTACCGGCCGGTGGTAGCGAGGCGCAGTTAACATGGATACCGCCGGAACAGCCGGTGGCTGGTACCATTGTTGAATGGTATCTTATGGGTGGTGATAACGATACCACGTTCAGTGATTTTATCCCTCATTCCGGCAACAGTGCTAACGACGGTTATATTACCGCAAAAGTCGGTATAACACCTGAACCTGCAGGTGTAGGCTGGGAAGAGGACTGGTGTTTCAGGGCACGTTCCGTAGGGCATGCCGGCCTGCTTTCAGACTGGTCTGGAGTGCGCTGTGACATTCGTAAACCCGTGACAGATCCACTACCTGAATATATTCCCTGGCCGAAGATACCCACACCAGCAGAGATGGGAAGCATGCTTAACCTCTATCTGCAAGCTGATGGCATGCCAGTTGTTCTACTGACGGATCCTATTGATTTGTCAGGTTGTGAGGGCAATCTGCCGGATCCCTGCATTCGAAATCCGAAGTTGCCATGCCTTTCGCGAGGGGAAGAGAACCTTTTGATTTTCTACTGCGATGATGTCTGCGAAAAGCTCAAAGAGAATCTGGGCGGAAAGTTAAATTTTGTAGCTTACCGACAATCAACAAAGAAAACCAGCGACCCATCAATTTTTAGCGATTATGTGCAGGTATCGCCATTGATCGACAGGCTATACTGTGTGTCTTTCTATCGCAGCGGTTATCCTGATGGTGTGTTGCAGGATCCCTTTATCAAGCTGGTTAATTTCAATATGGGAGATCCTGACTGGGATGGTTACAGGCTTGTTTTCGCAGACCGTTACCCGAATATACGAGATCGCTGGTATCGGTATCAGCTGGTCTATTTTGATACCAATGGTGAAATTTCCGGACACCGCCAAACCGATTGGTTCCAGGCACAATAGAGGGAGGATGTCATGATCACACTACGCAATGGTGTATTGATTTGGTGGACTGCCGTGTTTTGTCTCTGGGCTTCGATTGCGTTGACATCATCACTGTTCGACAACACCGCGTCCAACGTCTGGATGCTGGATAAAGCAAGCGGCAGGATCGTCTCCACCTTTTCGGTAAGCAGCGGTGCAGGTGTTGAATGGACCGAGCAGGCCCTGCCCCTCGGCGCAAGCTCGGCCAGGATACAATACAGTACGGGCTTTCAGGATATCGTCTCCATTGATCTCCTGACCCAGGAGGTTCTTGTTAATCAGACCCAAAACAGTCTGCCACCCCTTGATGCCAACTTACCGCCGACCACGCTGGCCGGTCTTGATCTGGCACTGTCAAACTCGAATACTCCACAGGTTCCCGGTATCTCCATCAAGCCGGCAGATGGAACATATGACAAAACCATTGCCGTACATCTGCGCGGGGTAACTTCCCGCGCCAGTTCGTCTCCGCTAATTATCTACTGGAGGGTTAATGGCGGAGCGACCCAGAGCAGAACCGCGACCGCGATCGGAGAAGATATTAAGCACACCTTCTATTTAGTTGCTAACGGTGACTACAACATTGAATTCTGGGCCTTCCAGGACAGCAACTTCTCCCAGCCCAATCCGCAAACAGCGACCTTCAGACTCGATTCCACTGACCCCTTGCAACGAGACACTGACGGAGATCAGATTCCAGATCTGGTAGAAACATATTTGGGCATGGATCCGCTGTCGAACGACTATGCACTTGACAGCGACAACGACGGTTGGAGCGACTTTGTCGAGCTGTTTCTTGGCACTGATCCAAAGAATCCCTTGAGTCTGCCTGCTTTCTCCTTAGTTGACAGCGACGGTGATAGCTGCTCTGATTACGAGGAGAACCTACTCAACTTTGACCCCTTGGATCCCACTAATCACCCGCCATTGCCGTGTAATGCAGGGCTCACCACATTGGACAGTGATGGCGATGGCATACCCGACAAATTCGAAGACCTGCGTGGAACTGACAAGCTGGATGATACAGATTATCCCGTAGCCAGGCGACCTTTCGAAGTCGAGTACCTGGTAAGCGGTTCTATCTTCCAGGATGCAGCCGAGACGACTAAGCAGACATCCATGGGTGAGCTTAGCGTACGCGACATCAACTGGGAATTGCTATATGATCAGACATCCCTAACCGGTACCGAGAAGAGTGATGCCGACAATGCATTGAATAGCGGCGATCTGCCACCAACGCCCGATTTTCGGCTACCTGCCGGCGACCAGTTAATCCTGCGTGCCCGCCATCTGGCCGGGGCAACCGACAAGTGGGTTGTAAAGTCATGGATGGACTCCACTGCAGATATCCAACCTCGCGATGCCGCGCTATGGCACGTAGATCAGGGGAATCCACTGTGGACTAGTGCCAATGAGTGGCTGGCCGCGTTTGAGGCATATCTTGCAGAGTTATTGGTGCAAAATCGAACCATCACCATGTCACCAGCTACCGGGCTTGGTGTTGCTCTGGTTGAAGGAGTTGTATCCTGGTATGCAGCTCTTAGCGATGGAGCAATTATCCTGCTTGGGCATGACGCCAACCCGACACCACAGGAAGCGGTGAGCGCTCTGCGTCTACAATTGTCACAGGACGGACGTAATTTCAATAGTCTGCATACAGAGTTGTTGAGCCTGACAAATCCAGGCAAGGAATTAGCAGGTTTTGGTGTCACAGTGGCTGGTTTTTACGGAGACCCAGCTAGCATTACACAAAGCACAACCACCAGGGAGGCCGCAGCCCTGGTTCAAGGAGGCGACCGGGATGCCAAGGTGAGCTATATTGCACGTCTGTTGGCTATTATGCCACTGGAATCCATTGATGCGCTTAATCTGGGTTCCAGAGTCGTACTGATGGATCCGAACGAGGATGCGGATGGTGACGCACTTGCTAACGGCACAGAGTTAGACAAGAATATTGAAGAAATGACATTCCCTGACAAAAGTGACAGCGACGGCGACGGTCTTGCTGATGGATTTGACCCCTGCCCTGCAGACTTCGATAACCTCTGCTTGCGGAAGCAGCATCAGGAAGATGATTCGGATGGTGACGGGATACTTGATGCGGTAGACAACTGCATGCATACAAGCAATTCCGATCAAACAGACAGTAACTCCGATGGTATCGGCGATGCCTGTGCTTTCTACGCCAACATCAAGAGCCCGGCAAGCGATGCAACAATCTGGAATGGAGAAGAGGTCGAATTCACCAGCCTGGTAACAGAACACGGCGGTGGACTGACGCTGGATTACAAATGGACTTTTGCTGGTGGTGCGTCGGATAGTAGCCTGAAAAATCCAGGAAAAATCAAGTTTAATTCGCCTGGAGACTATCTGGTAAAACTGGTGGTTGAAAACGCATCCACCCATGATACCTTAGGAGAGGATTATCGAAATATTCATGTACTTGGCATTGCCACCTATACGGTGAGCACCTTTGCACCCGCTGCAGAGGGCAGTTTTACTCCCACAACACGAACGGTTGACTTTAATCAAACAACAACATTTGTCGTTAATGCAGAGTCCGGCTACATAATTGATACAGTAACCGGTTGCGGCGGAACCTGGACAGGTGTCAATCCTTACATCACCGATTCCATCTTGGCCGACTGTCTGGTAGAGGCAACATTCACCGAAGACGATACTGATTGCACATTCTTTGTCTTTCGCTCAAAGGATGGTACAGTAATAGTGATTTGTTTATAGATCCGGCAACTCCCGAAATAGATACCAGGTTACTTATTCCGGGAGATCCTGAAGAGCTGGACTCCATTAGAAGATTTGATCAGGAAAACCTTTTCCAGTTCCTGATCAGATCCACTAAAGTCCTCACCCCTGTTCCTGACGGCCCTTTAGGAATATAGCTTTTTTTTGTAAAATCCCAGGCAGTTCCGGCAATATCCATATGCGACCATGGGGTGTCTCCAACAAACTTCTGCAGATAGGCGGCAGCTGTAATAGTTCCTGCAGGACGCCCACCAGTATTCTTTATATCTGCCACATCTGAATCAATCTGTTTGACATATTCTTTATCAAGTGGAAGTTGCCAGAGTGGTTCTCCGCAATTTTCACCGGCAACAAGAAGACGATCAACAAGTGTTTGGTTATTTCCAAGAAGCCCGGTTCGATGATGCCCAAGCCCCAAAATAACTGCTCCAGTCAAAGTGGCCAGATCAACTACACAGGTAGGTGCAAACTTTTTAATTCCATAAGCTAAGGCATCAGCAAGAATCAGGCGACCTTCAGCGTCAGTATTGACAATTTCAGATGTTATCCCGCCATAATGACGGATAATGTCTCCTGGTTTTAATGCAGAACTGCCACCCATATTATCGGTGGCAGGTATAATGGCCACCACATTTACATGCGGCTTTTCTTCGCCAACCACACGCATGGCGGACAACGCCGCTGCCCCGCCACACATATCATATTTCATATCCTGCATCCCGGCGGCAGGTTTGAGACTCACACCACCGGAATCAAAGGTAAGCCCTTTCCCGACAATGAGTATGGTCTCTGCCTTCTTTTTTAAAGATCTATATTCAAGAATGACCATCTTAGGAGGCTCGGCTGAGCCCTGGTTAACAGCAAGAATACCGCCCATTTTCAGGCGCTTCATGTCATTCTTACCAAGGATTGTACATTTCATCTTATGTTTAGCGGCAAGATTGCGAGCATATGAAGCAAAACTGCCGGGTGTCCAGCCATTTCCTGGTTCATTGGCCATATCCCTTGCGGCACGGGCTGCAAAAGCAGAATGCTCAGCTTTGTTCATACTACGACGCAAGCCTTTGTGACTACCTGTGGCAGAAACGACGATTTCTTTAATACCGCCAAACGATGGTTTTTTACTGTCTTCTTTTTTGTATTTCAGAAAACTATAATCGCCGAGCAGTATGCCTTCAACAAGACATTCGACAACTTCCTCACCTTTCATTTCATTCACTGATGGCAAACAGAGACAAATCTTTTCAGCCTTCAGTTTTCCAGCTTTTGCGGCAATAATTCCACCTGTTTTTCGACATTGCTCACGCAAATCAGAAAGGGGCATATCGTGAGATTTCCCGACACCCAAAATTAAAATACGACCTGCATATGGTTTTTGCTTACCTGAATTCGAAGGATAAATAAGCAGCGAATCGCTTGCTTTTCCTTTAAAATCTCCAAGAGCTATTGCGGCCTTCAACTCCTTTGTGGCAGGTGTTTGACCTACTTTAACCTTTTCTTTTTTGTCCTGTTCCAGACAGTAAATGAGCAGGTCACTATTAAAGGACTCGGGACTTTTACTGCTTAGGGTAAGTTTTGTTGCTGCCATTCGTGTATCTCCTGTATTATTATTCCGATATCATCAACTATAGCCCTTCACATCTGTTTGGCAAAGGACTAAAAGAACAGTATAGTGAAGATACTATATTAATTATCATCCGTAACTATTCAGGAGTTAATCTTGACAAGCACACTCATACTTGCAGTTTTTCTAGCTGTAGCAATTTCTGCCTTCTGCTCAATTCTGGAAGCGGTTCTTTATTCAATTTCAAACAGCCAGGTTGAGATGCTGAAAAAAGAGGGCCACACTTCCGCACCTCTTTTACAGGAACTTCGGGAAGATATAGATGAACCCATCACAGCCATTCTCACATTAAACACCATTGCCCATACCATTGGTGCAGCCATTGCCGGAGCTGCTGCTGCAGTGGTTTTTGGCGAACAAAATCTATTCCTGTTCTCAGTGGTATTCACGCTCATCATCCTGCTCTTTTCAGAAATTTTGCCAAAAACCATTGGCATCAGTTATGCGGTACTTCTTGCCCCCTATATTGCACACCCCCTCAAATGGATGATCATTATTCTCAGACCCATCGTGTGGTTGTGCCAACAAATTACCCGCTTTATACCACAACCTGAAAACATAGACTCTATCTCTGCTGAAGAACTGCAGACCATAGCGGCTCTTTCCAGAAAATCCGGTGCAATCGAAGCTGATCAGGAAAGGGTGATTTCAAATATTCTTGAACTCAACAAAAAAATTGCTCGTGATGTTATGACTCCTCGCACTGTCACCTTTTCTCTTGAGGACTCACTCACTGTCACCGAAGCTATGAATAGTGAAGCCAGCCTTTACAGTCATAGCAGAGTGCCGGTGTATAAGGATGAAGCAGACAATGTGACCGGCATCATCATGCGACGTGATGTGCTGCGAGCTGCCGCTGAACAAAAGCATGACACTAAATTATCCGAACTCATGTCAGCTGCTTATTTTGTAGCTGAAACATCTCCTTTGAACCATATTCTTGTGGAATTTTTTGACCGTCACCAGCACCTCTTCATTGTTGTTGATGAATACGGAGCCGTGACTGGAGTTATCTCAATGGAAGATGTACTCGAGGAAATTGTAGGAAGGGAAATAATGGATGAATCTGATAAAACACAGGATATGAGGGAACTTGCCAGAAAACTGAATCGAAAAATGCCAGGCATTGTAAAACGCCGATAACAGATGAAATTTACACGTTATACCGCGCCGGTATAACGTGTCTTAGCGGTCTGCGATGCGAAAGTCATGGCGCAGAGCGCCTATTACTGCGTAACACCGCAGAGCGGTGTCACGGGAAGCAACTCCGACTCCGAAAAAACAATCTGTACGGCACTAAAATACTGGATTATAATCAAAAAAGTGATTTGTTGTAAGATTTCGATAGGTACGGGTCTCACTCCTGGCGATAAAAGAATGCGTCACAGCTCCTGTTGATGTGAATCGTACGCCTTCCAGAAATTCACCATCAGTAACTCCGGTGGCTGCAAAAGAAATTTTATGGGAGTCAATCAGGTCTTCCACTCTGAAAACCTTATCAAAATCATGAATACCGTGTTTTTGAGCTTTTTGCTGGTCGGATTCATTATCATACGATATTTTCCCTTCCATATATCCGCCCAGACATCTTATGGCAGCAGCGACCACGGTTCCCTCAGGGGCATAGCCAAAGCCCATATAAATATCCGCCTTTTCCCCGTTGATTGCAGCAAGACAACCTGATATTTCACCTTCTTCTATCAGCTTTATTCTTGCACCACAGTTTCTCACCTCTTCTATCAATTCCTGATGCCGTTTCCGGTTTAAAATACAAACTGTCACATTGTCTGTGTATTTTTTTAAAACCCTGGCCGCCCGCTTAACATTTATAGTTGGTGACTGGTTGATGTCAATCACCTCACCCACTTCAGCACCAACAACAATTTTATACATCCTCAAATTAGGAACCGATTGAATCGAGCCATCTTCTGCTATAACAGTATAAGAGGTGGCATTGTTCCTGCCGTCGGCTGCTGCATGTTGAGCCTCCAGAGCAACAACCATGAGATCCATATCCGGCCCGCCCTCCCCCAGAACACCGGGAAGTTTAAAGATTTCATCACGATCAGCAAAGCGATCATTAATCACAGATCCATTTATTATCAGCCGGTTAAGGGTTTTGGTAATGGCCATTCTTGCCTGATTTAAAATGTCGTCATGATTTCCGAGCCCTTGAATTCTGGCAGCCGTGAGTGCAGCAATCTCAGTTGCCCTGACAATTTCCATTCCATAGTTAATGTTCATGACTTAATCCGCTTTAACTTTTTATTGAATAACTGAGATTCAGCTTGGCTCACAGGTCAACTCTCTAATGCGAAGCAATAGAGCGTTGCTCTGTCGTTTTAACAAAACACCTTTTGCCGTGTCTTTAATCTTCATCGGCTGTCTGAATTCATCAATAAGCTGGATATCAAGGGGAGCGGATTCCAGTTTCTGGGCAGCCTCCTTCATCTCTTCAGGAGTGGGCAGGATAATACCAAAAAGCTGATACGGAGTATGTACCAGGGCATGACCACGGTTATAATAAGCCGCAGCAAACCCACCATCTACATTGATTGCCACACCGTCACTGGAAGCCATCTGCTTACCCTTTAGATAATCAACCGGTGTGTGACCAAAGACCACTCGCTGAATACCGAATTCATCCTTCAATTTCTGTTTGAATGCATCGGTCTGCATATTCTTTTTCCAATACAAGGTTTTCTCGGTATGACTTTCTTTATCGAGCAAGAAATAACGTTCAAAGGTCTTCATGGCGTGTTTACCAAAGAAAGGCGATTTAGCACCGCACCAGAGATAAAAAAACAATGCCTGATCTTTAGCTTCCTGAGGCTCTCCCTTGATGTATCTCTCTCCAACTCTTTTTATGGTCTCCTGTATAAAGTCAAGTAGCTCCTTACCTCGGTATCCCATAAATTCTTCAAACTCACCATCTTCCCGTGAAGGAATCAAAGCATGAATATTAAGACTATTGTTATGGATATGGTAAGTCTTTCCTTTTTTAAAAAAATAACTGAGAAGCCTTTTAATTTTGCTGTTGTGGGTAAATTGAGAACTGAGATCGTCAATAATTTCCTGCTCTTCTCTAGTCAGTTTTGCAGGGTCGTCAAGATCAATGGTCGGAAAATGAGTATCCAGAAGTCCTGCTGTGTCTCCATTTTTTAACATTGCCGCCAGACGATCAAGCCAGAGCCTGGCTTTCATTTCATATTCCGGGAATTGTTTTATGGTCTGCTCTTCGAGCTTAAACTGTATAATAGCAAGAGCTTTTTCCATGCTCCTGCCCTTGCCGGTTTTTGCTTTGAACTTCCCTGTTATTTTTTCAACGGGATATGTTTTTTCAGCAAAAGCTGCCAGTTTTGAGCTATCAAATTTCAGACGATCTATCATTTCGAAATGATCATAACGACAGGTGATACGCATGGCTTCCGCTACCAGTGACTGATTCCCGGATGCTGCTCCCATCCATAAAATATCGTGGTTGCCATAGACATAATCAACCATATCCCGATAGGCCGGTGAGGAGAGGATGCGAATAATTTTGTCGGGTTGCGGACCACGATCAAAGATGTCACCGAGCACTATAATTCGATCAAGAAGGATCTGCCGAATACTATGGGCCAAGTGGCTGATCAATCGTTCTGCAAGTATCTTTTCTTCAAAGACCTGATCGGGTACGGGAAGACCTGAAATAAGTCTTTTTATGGTATTACGAAATTCTGGAGGGAAAATATCACCGGTTCGGTTTCTAATATTAGCCAAACGGTATTTCAAAATTTGAACGAGGCAAAAAATCACATCCTGAGTATCCATCAGGATGTCATCTTCTTTGAAATACTCCTTCTTGCGGATAACCTGGGTAAGATATTGGATCTTGTTAACACTGAAGGTGTTGGGAAGGGCTTCACGACAAGTCTGATATAACATGCCAAAACGACCACGAAGAATGGCCATAAAGCGATCCCCGGCACCGTGCAGATCGCTGATCCAGAGAGTTACAGGTATATTGGAATTAAGCTCATTTTCAAGTTGCAGCAGTTGCTGGGCCAGCTGATCCAGTTCACTTGTTTGCAGGCGAAAACTATTATCCTTCATTCTACCCTATCCTCCAAACACAAAAAATTAATGGTTAACTCGTAACTATTCAGCGTAATTTTGCAAACACTGGATTTTATATTCTTTTGGGATAAAACCTCATAACATCCGTCATTCCCGGAAACTACCCCGGACAAGCCCGAGGTAGTTTCCGGGAATGACGTGCTTTTTGAAATAATATGCCTTAACAACAACACGCTGAAGTTACTCGTAAACTATATAAAACGATCTGGTAACTAATCAGCAAGAACAGACAGTCGTAAGCTCAGCTCTTCTGCAGTGCCGTCACGTAAAATATTTATTGTTATCTGGTCTCCCACTGCAAATCGTTCTATTTCAGTTCTTATATCATCATAAGAACGTACTGTATTTCCTGCAATGCCAGTGATAATATCACCTAAAACCACCTCATTGCCAAACTGCCTTGTGGGACGCAGACCGGCCTTATGGGCAGGCCCTCCCGGCTCAACACCCAGCACAAGTACCCCTTCAAATCCAAGGCGCTTAACAAGACGGGCGTCGGCAAGAGATGCGCCGATAGCTGGCCTTACCAGCTTACCATTGCGAATGAGTTGAGGAATCACCCGATTGACCTCCTGCACCGGCACAGCAAATCCAATTCCTGCATACGCACCGGACGGGGAATAAATTGCCGTATTCACACCAATCAGACGTCCAGCACTGTCAAGCAAAGGCCCCCCTGAATTGCCTGGATTAATAGCAGCATCGGTCTGAATCATATCACGGATTGCCCTGCCGGTAATGGCTTTAATTTCTCGGCCCAGAGCAGATATAATGCCTGATGTTATGGTTTGATCCAGACCAAAAGGATTGCCCACTGCAAAAACTTTTTGCCCAACCAGAAGATCTGTTGATTCACCAACAGGGATAGGTTTAAGCCGATGTGCCGGTGCATCAATCTGCAACACTGCAAGATCCTT
The DNA here is from genome assembly GCA_029932055.1 of Desulfocapsa sp. Lineage (GTDB taxonomy): Bacteria > Desulfobacterota > Desulfobulbia > Desulfobulbales > Desulfocapsaceae > Desulfocapsa. The sequence goes on along the minus strand of JAOZQU010000009.1, from coordinate 17,925 downwards.
ATCCGGGGCTGCGCCGACCAGTACTGCCTTCCATGTGCTATGATCCGCCATTGTAACTTCAATACGGCTGGCATCGCTGATCACATGATAGTTAGTAACCACCCTTCCCTTGCTGTCCCAGATAAATCCAGAACCTGTCCCCTGTGGAATCTCCACAGCATTTAATGAAAACATGTTTCTGCGCAGGGCAATTGTGGTGATATACACCACGGAAGGAGAAACATTTTTAAACAGTTCAATGGTATTTTGCTCATCTTGAGCAAGATCGCCCCTTGCCGTAACAGCGCGAGGCACTGCAGTTGAATCAAAAAGTCTGTTCTCAAGTGGTTTAAAAAGTAACCAGAGACCCAAAAAAAGAAAAATTATAATGGCAAAAGGAGATGCTTTACCTGAAGAAGACCTAAACATGAATTGTTATTAAGCGCTCTATTAGAGATTAAGAAAAAATTTCGCGATCATGAAATAAGCCAAAACTCCAAGAATATCGATAGCAGTAGTCACGAAAGGACCTGTTGCAATTGCTGCGTCGATGTCAAAACGTTTAAGGATCAAAGGAATCACAGTACCGACGGTTGCAGCCATTGCCATTGAGAAAAAGATAGACAGTCCTACAACCAGTCCAAGAAGTCTCGGCTCAGCATAGCCAAAAAAGGCAAGTACCCCAAGGAAACCGCCATAGAGGATGCCCAGGATTATACCAACCCTCATCTCTTTAAAGATAATCTTACGAAAATCTTCCATATTAATACGGCCGGTGGCAATTCCTCGAACAACAATGGTGGAGGACTGGGTTGCGATATTACCACCCATACCCATAACAATAGGAATAAATGCGGCAAGAGCAAGTACCTGAGTCAGTTCCTCTTCAAATGCGCCGATAATAAAGAGAGCCATTACACCACCCAGCCATGAGGCAAAAAGCCAGGGTGCCCGCAGAACCACATTTTCTTTTGTTGACTTTAGTAGGATTTCCGTATCCTTACCGGCACCAGCCATCTGCAGGAAAGCCTCAGATGCCTCTTCACGCATAACATCAATGATATCGTCAACCGTTACAATACCTACCAGAGTATAACTGGCATCAACAACAGGAACCGCCAGTATGTTATACTGGGAAATAACATGGGCAACCTCCTCCTGATCAGTATCTGTTGTCACCGAAAGGACATTGACCTTCATTATGTTTTTCAATTGCCTGTGTGGTGGATTGGTTAAAAGTTCACGCAACGAGACAACTCCTGCCAGTTTTCCATCTCCATGGGTAATATAGAGATAGAAAACCATTTCTTTTTCTTCACTGCGCTTTTGTACTTTATCAATGGCTTCCCCGACGCTCAACTCCTCATCAAGATACATAAAATCAGGCGACATGAGGCCACCGGCAGTCTCAGGATGGTACTGAAGAAGTTCATCTACTTCTTCCCGGTCAGCCTTTTCCATGTGTTCACGGATATCAGCGGCGAACAAGTCAGGCAACGCTTCAATAAGATCTGCGGCATCGTCTGAAGCCATTTCACTGACCACACTAGCCATAAATTTAGGCGTGAGATGTTCGACCAGTGGTATCATGATGGATTCATCAAGTTCTTTGAGGAATTCACCAACCTGATCAGTTTGGGCCAGGATGTTAAAGACTTCATTACGTTCAGGCTCTGAAAGATGCCTGAAGACCCATGCCATATCAGCAGGATGAGTTTTGACGATCAATTTCAACAGATGATCAGTGGCACTTCGACGGTTCAATCTGCGGATCATATCCAGCAGTACCATTCCCTCTGTACCAATAAGTTCTTTTTTTTCTTTATTTCCCATTACTAATCACCAGTTGAACAAATACTTTTACCAAGCTCAAGGGGAAGGCTCTCAGTCTTGACTTACATTACAATTAACATTACATACTACAACCAGTAGGCGTAATACGTCAATTTGATTTCACATTTCCCCAGAATTTCCCAGGTTTTATTTTATGAGCAATGACCCCGCTAAGCCAACACTCTCTCCAGAAGAGTTGGAAAAACGCTTCAAACATGCCTGCTATCTGCATGAGAATGACAGGCTAGGTGATGCTGTTGATACATATAACAATCTACTCACTATCCTGCCAAATTCGCCTTTGCTCCACTTTAATTGTGGATTAGCCCTTTTTGAACTGAACTTATTTTCAGAAGCCGGCAAACATTACGAAATCGCGTCTCTGCTCAACCCTGAAGATCCGGACATTCATTACAATACTGGTCTCACGTACAGGCGTCTTGAGAGATATGAAGATGCTGCAAAATCTTTTGAACATGCTGTCAAGCTAGGCGATACCACTATTGATACATTGTATAATCTTGGTCTCTGTTATCAGGATTTACAAAATTATTCTGAGGCCGAACGCCTATATGACACGATCCTAGCGAAGAATCCTGAACACCTGTCCACCTTGAACAATTTCGCCTATCTTTGTCATAAAACCGGCGACTTACAGAAAGCTGAAACACTCTACCACCAACTGCTTACCGTAAATCCTGAACATAAGGCCGCCAAACACATGCTTAACTCCCTTTCAGGAAATGTAACGGATACTGCGCCCCTTGAATATGTGGAAGCGGTGTTTGACAACTATGCTAAAGATTTTGAACACTCCCTGGTTGGACAACTGCAATATAACACTCCAGCCGGTCTGTGGGAGCGATTTTGTCAAATGTTTCCTCAGGACAAGTCAAAAGATCATTGCCTGGATCTAGGATGCGGAACAGGGCTGGCAGGTGAGCAATTTACCTCCTGTTGCAGAAAACTTACCGGAGTTGACATCTCTCAGGAAATGCTTGAGATAGCCGACAAAAAAAACATCTATCAGGAACTTATCAAAGACGACATCTTCCGTTTTCTTCAGAGCACTGAGATTTCTTATGACCTCATTCTTGCTGCTGATGTATTTACTTATATGGGAGACCTTGAAAAGCTTTTCAAAGAATGCAACGGGAAAATTGTAGAAAATGGATTGTTTCTCTTTTCTGTGGAGGAATCCGCCAGTGAAACATTCGAACTGAAACAGACGGGTCGATTTGGCCATTCAGTAGGCTATATCGAAAAACTGTGCCGAAACACCTGCTGGAATATTCTCGATTGCCATCTTTCAAAACTGCGACAGGATAAAGGAGAGTGGATCAAAGGTCATCTCTTTATTTTACAGAAATAGTTTGCATCACTACTGAAAGAAACCACTCCGTTGCACAAACCAGCATATGACAAGACCTGAAGACATGGAAAAAAGCCCAAGTATTCGCAGATGTTCCGCCTTCATCTCACTAATTTTTTTTAACCATTCACGCATTGATTCAGGAAACGCAACATAAGGTATCCCCTCCAGAACCAAAACCATACCCACCAGCAAAAACAATAATTTCATACATTTTCCTCTAACAATTTCAGAACTTTTCACTTAGGGCTCACGCAAAAATCAAATCGAATTACCCCCCATACTCCTGAGGGAAAATAAGACTCATAACTTCTCCTGTCTCCTCTTCAAACTGCTCACTCAAGGAAGTACAATCATCAGGGGAAAGTCCGGTAACCGTCCAGGCAATGGGTTCTACTGTCAGCGGCCCCTCGTTGAACACGCCTTCCCCATCATCGGCCCTTGTCAGCAGTGCCCCAAGGTGGACGATAGCGGTTTCGAGCGGAGCTTTGTCGGCCTTTTCAGGCTCAACATGAAACATCGTTGTCTCCCTCAGGCTTTCCGGTATGGACCATTCCTGCATGAGTTCCGCCCCTGTCCATGCATAATCAAAACCCAAAAAGGCTCTCTCAACCATATACAATGGTTTACTGTCTTCCCTGGCCATCAAAATTATCTGCTGCGATAAACCTGGAAGTGCCCGGTACATGATAAGGTGACCGATATCGTGCAGAAGTCCGGCAACAAAAACTCTTTCTTTATCACAGTTTCCACATAGAACAGCAAGCTGGCGTGATGCGACAGCACAATATACACTACGCCTCCAGAATCGTTGCATATCCATGATATCGGTGGACATCCCCTTAAACGCCTGGGCAACAGAGGTGGCCAGAACAAGATCGTGCACCTGTTGTGTGCCAAGCATGGTTATGGCACGGCTCACGGTTTCAATTTTTGAGGCAAATCCGTAAAAAGAGCTATTGACAATACGCAGTAAACGAAGAGTAATTGCAGGATCCTGACTAATAGCAAGCGCAACTTCAGCCATTGCATAATCCGGATCATCCAGAATGTTTTTTATGCGCAGATACACATCAGGTAAAGAAACGAGTTTTGCCTCTTTTTTAATATCTCTCCATGTGGTATCCATCATATTATCCTTACAATTATTTATCACTTCGTAGTTGGTAGCGTCGTAAAAAGTCATCTGTTCCATTATTCCCGCCTTTCCGGAAATAACGGAACAACAGTTGTGATCCACAACTGTTCTTTAGCTCCTAACTCGTCATTTTAACGGTTTCTTGCAGTTCAAATCAGCAAAACCTGCATTTTTAGTGATTGGCAATACATATCCTATTTTTACAATATCAAAAAGCTGAAATTTTGCAAAGTAGATTAGCGCGACAAAAAAAACAGATAATACCAAAAATATTTATGCTTCACAGCTTAACAATTCTCTGTTCTCTTGCAATTTTATTAGAGTCCTACTAAAGTAGTTTCAATTTTTCCTAACATCCCATGTCCAACAAACCCAACAAAAAAATGAGCGAAGCAAAACAATCAAAATATAGTGAAGCCGGTGTTGACATTGACAAAGGCAATGAATTTGTCCGCGGAATTAAAGACATTGTCAAGTCAACACATCAACCTGGCGTGTTAAATGATATCGGTGGTTTTTCAAGCCTCTTTTCCATAGACACCAATAAATACAAACAACCGGTTCTTGTAACATCAACCGATGGTGTCGGTACTAAGCTTGACATTGCCAAACGCTGCAATAAGCACGATACCATTGGTATTGACCTTGTGGCAATGTGTGTCAATGATATCATTGTTGGAGGTGCAAAACCCCTCTGTTTTCTTGACTATTATTCAGTTGGTAAGCTTGAACTTGATGTTGCTACTGAAGTGGTTAAGGGAATTGCCGAAGGCTGCATTCAATCCCAGTGTTCTCTGGTTGGCGGAGAAACTGCCGAAATGCCGGGGCTCTACAAGGCAGGCGATTACGATCTTGCAGGTTTTGTTGTAGGCATCGGTGATCGTGACAAACTGATTGATGGCTCTGAGATAAAAGTCGGCAATAAAATTATCGGTCTCAAATCATCCGGTCTCCATTCCAATGGTTTTTCCCTTGTTCGGAAAATCTGCTTCAAGGATCATGATTTAAGTGTGGATCAATATATAGACGAACTTGGTTGTACTTTGGGTGAAGAACTGCTCAAACCCACGAGAATATATGTGCAGTCAGTGCTTGCAGTGTTGAGAAATTTCAAACTGAACGGCATAGTACATAATACCGGCGGAGGATTTATAGATAATATTCCCCGCATCCTTCCACCCGGCTGTAAAGCTGAAATCAACTGTAATAGCTGGACTGTACCACCAATCTTTGATTTCCTTGCTGACAAGGGCGAGGTACCAAAAGAGGAAATGTATCGTACCTTTAACATGGGCATCGGCTTGATGATTGCTGTGGATGACGATGCCGTGGATGAAATTACCCATCGGTTTCTTGCCCATGGTGAGGATGTTGCTGTTATTGGAGAGATTACTTCATTGAAAAGTGATGATGAAGAATTGGTGAGCTTGAACTTTTAATTCAGAAAGATAATATATTCGCAGGTAGCACCCTAAAATGACAGGACATAAACTCCGACTTCGAAAAGTAGAGACCTTTTTACGAACTTGTCAATAATTAACCGTTATCAATTGATTATTGATTGTTGATTATTAACAAAAATATTCTCCTGGTAATCTATTGAAATAACAGTGTAAATAATTAACAATAAATTGTTAATTACTAATAACTAACGATTAGCCTGACGGCTATGAACCATAGAGTACCTACACCCCACAGTCACTGGTTCCCCCCTGAATCTTATCAAGCGCATGGGCAAGACAAGGAAGTAATACCGCAATATTTTCCTTTGCTGCCTTTTCACTTCCCGGAAGGTTAATAATAAGGCTATTTTTCCGGATGCCTGCCTTTCCCCTGGAAAGCACTGCATTAGGAGTTTTTTTCAGGCTTTCGGCACGCATGGCTTCTGCCATTCCGGGGATCTCTTTTTCAATCACATCTACCATTGCCTCAGGAGTCACATCCGTGGGAGCAACTCCTGTTCCGCCAGTGGTCACAATAAGATCAACCTTCTCCTCATCTACCCAGGCAATAAGCGTTTCTTTTATTCGTTCTACCCGGTCAGGGACAATGGTATAGGCCTTTCGCTGAAAGCCCTGCTCAGTCAACAGCCTTAGCAGAAAAGGGCCGCTAGTATCTTCACGTTCGCCTCGCGAGCCCTTGTCACTCATGGTAAGAACCCCAAAAGTGAACCTGCCGGTATCTATATCCATAAACCAGCGCCTACCTATTCTGCCTGGCTGGCAGCCACAATTTTTTCAGCAATCTGGGCAGGTACTTCTTCGTAGTGAGAGAAAGCAACAGTAAATCTACCTAGACCTCCGGTCATTGCCGTTAAATCTGCTGCATATAATAAAACTTCCGCTTGGGGAACCTGAGCATTAATGATCTCACGCCCATGAGCAGAATCCATGCCCATGACTTTTCCACGCCTGGCATTCAGATCTCCCATAACATCACCAACATGATCTTTGCCAACCATTATGGTCATATCCATATATGGTTCCAGAAGTATCAGGCCAGCTTCCTGCGTTCCTTTTTTAAAGGCAAGAGATCCGGCAATTTTAAAAGCCATTTCAGAAGAATCCACATTATGGAAAGAGCCGTCAATAAGGCTGATCTTAATATCCACCACAGGGAAGCCCGCCATCACGCCTTTCTCCATAGCCTCGATAATACCCTTTTCAACAGCAGGACGATATTGCTGTGGAATAACACCACCAACAATCTTATCTTCAAACTCAAAGCCATCGCCATTCGTTGGACTGATTATTATGGTACAATCCCCAAACTGTCCACGCCCACCACTCTGTTTCTTATGCTTACCCTGAACCGTAGCAGTACCACGAATAGTTTCCTTATACGGTACCTTGGGAATTGAAAGCTCCATTTCCACGCCAAATTTTCGTTTGATTCTTGCTCCAACAACATCAAGATGAACCTTACCAACGCCGGAAATAAGAACTTCGCCTGTCTGGGCTTCCCTTGAAAGCCTGAGAGTGAGATCTTCATCAAGCATTCTGGTAATGGAAGAAAAAAGCTTTTCTTCATCACCCTTACTGGCCTTTATCGCGTAGGAAATAACGGGTTCCATCACATCGAGATCATCATAGATAATGGGAGCGGCACCATCACAAAGTGTGTCGCCTGTGGTTGTTTCCTTTAATTTTGCCACAGCCACAATCATTCCGGGACCAGCACTGTCAATGGCCTTCTGCTCTTTTCCTTCAGGAAGAAAAAGATGACCAAAACGTTCATCTGTCTCTTTGCTGCTGTTATAAAAAGTATCACCTGAAAGTGTGCCTGAATAAATCCTGAAAATCGTCAAGCGACCGGCATAAGGATCAGCCATGGTTTTAAAAACCTGGGCTGAAAATTTTTCATCTGCTGACGGATTTCTTTCAACCGGCTCACCTGATGCGTCTACACCCATCATGGCAGGCCTGTCAGCAGGAGAGGGTAAAATATCATTTATAACATCAAGCAGCGGAGCTGTACCAAAATTACGCGTTGCAGCACCAACACAAACAGGAACAATAGAACCGCTTGCAACACCATTTTTTAGTCCTGCCTGCAGATCCTCAAAGGAAAGCTCACCGTCCTCAAGAAACTTTTCAATGAGATCATCATCTGTTTCCGCAACATTCTCCATCAAATCCTCACGATACTGTGCAACAGCATCGACCAGATCCTCGGGAATATCAGTTTCCGTCACACCACCGCTCCCATTCTCATCAAACAGGTAGGCCTTGCCACTCATGACATCAACAAGCCCTCGAAATTTTTCCTCTTCTCCAATGGGAACATGAAGAACCACAGGAGTGACGGGAAGAGAATCGGAAATCTGACCAAGGGTTCGCTCAAAGTCTGCACGTTCCCGATCAAGCTTATTCATCATAATAAGTGATGGGAGAGATCTTTCTGCTATAAAATCAGCGAATTTGATGGTCTGGCCTTTTACTCCAAGTACGGCACCGACAATGAAAACTGCGGCATCGGCAACCTGAGTCGCAACAAAGGTTTCATTAATAAAGTTGTCATCACCTGGAGTATCCAAAAGATAGACATCATGTTTTTTCCAGGAATAATTATGAAAAGAGGTGTTGATGGAAATATTACGCTGAATTTCTTCATCTTCAAAATCGAGTGCTGAACTGCCATCATCAACTTTGCCCAAACGCTTGATCTTGCCGGCCGTAAACAACATGGCCTCAGCCAAAGAGGTTTTGCCACAACTTCCGTGTCCAATGATTGCGATGTTTCTTATCTTACTGATATCCTGCATGCGTACCTCCATGAAAATAACGGTTGTGCTATAGACTCGTCAATGAAAAACAAGGATCTGTTACTAAAAGTATTCGATACCTTGATCTGGTCTTGATAGTTGCCAATAAAGCAATACACATATATTCAACAATTCGCTTGAAAGTCAAGTATGTTCGATAATTCCAGACACATTCCAGATAAAAAACGAAAAGTAGGAAAAGAGCAGGACTTTCTGTGGCAATGGAGTACAAAAACCAGTACTATTATAAAATTTATTTTGTTCTTTACTCCTTGAATGCTATCACTCTTTTCAGTACCCCTTTCAGGCGTATAAAAAAACTCATCAGGCTGACAGGTTTGTCTTCGTCTTTCATTTTTTAACCTTTAACTCAAGCTTTTAACTGACATTCATGTCCAAACAGAGTGGAAAAATTGCCAAATCTGCAGGCACGGTTTCCATTGCCGTTATGTGCAGCCGTGTCCTAGGTCTTGTCAGAGAACAGATTTTCGCGGGAATGTTTGGCGCCGGCTATGCCTATGATGCCTTTGTTGTAGCCTTTCGCATACCTAATCTACTGCGCGACCTCTTTGCAGAAGGTGCCTTATCTGCCGCCTTTATTACTGTTTTCACCGATTACGACACCAATCGTTCCAAAGAGGAAACCTGGCGCCTGGCTTCCAATGTTTTGGTGTTTTTTGCCATTCTCCTTTCCCTTCTCACTCTCCTTGGTATCTTTCTAGCAGACCCTATTGTCAATCTCCTGGCCTCTGATTTCTCGGCAATCTCCGGAAAGCGGGAACTTACCACGCTGTTAACCAGGATCATGCTTCCCTTTTTGATCTTCATTTCCATGGCTGCTGTTGTCATGGGAATATTAAATTCAAAGGGCAAATTTTTCGTACCAGCCATGGCATCAGCTTTTTTTAATCTTGGTTCCATTGTTGGTGGAGTAAGTCTTGCTCTGATCCTACCCAGGTTTGGTCAGCCTGCAATCATGGGTATGGCCATCGGTACACTGCTCGGAGGAATGCTGCAGCTTGCTATTCAGCTGCCGACCCTTAAAAAATGCGGATTCAGATTCACACCACGCCTGCGTATTAAAGATCCGGGCTTAAAGCGTATTATCACCCTCATGATTCCTGCTGTCATTGGTCTCTCTCCAACCCAGATTAATATCTTCATTAATACCAACTTTGCCACATCTTGTGCTGAAGGTTCAGTTTCCTGGCTCAATTATGCCTTTCGCCTTGTTCAACTCCCTATTGGTATCTTTGGCGTGGCGCTTTCCATTGCGGCAATGCCAGTTCTTGCCAGACATGCTGCGAAGAAGGATATCAAAGGCATGAAGGAAACAATGGTTTCCTCCCTTACCATGGTCTTCAGCCTTACAATTCCTGCAACCATCGGTCTCATGCTGCTGGCAGAACCCATTATTCACATTATTTTTGAACGTGGTGCTTTTACATCTTTTGATACCATTGCAACCGCCAACACTCTCACTTTGTATGCAATAGGACTTTTTGCTTATTCCTCAAATAAAATCCTGGTTCCTGTCTTTTATGCCCTTGAAGATACCAAATATCCATTGATTGCATCTTTTCTGGCCGTGGCTACAAACATTCTCATCATCAACCTGACCATCGACTCATTTCAACATCTTGCCATTGCCTTTTCCACATCCTGCTCAATGATTCTGAACTTTATCTTCCTAAGTATTGTCTTGTACATAAAGACTGGTGGGTATTCAGTCAGTTATCTGCTTAAGGCTCTCAGTAAAATAATAGTCGCAGGAGGAGCAATGGCAGGTTTACTTATCTGGAGCAGAGGTTTCTTTGTTCATCAACTCAATGGTGGACTCCTCCAGGCATGCTTCATTCTCTTTATAATAATATCTGCTTCCGCTGCGTTATACGGCTTTCTGCTTCACTTTATGCAACTGCAGGAGTTAACAGCCGTAACTACTAAAATCCGCGATAAATTCAGAGGATAATCTTTTTGTACCTTCCCGCCCTGTTACTAAAAAACAGCTTGCTTTATCTGTGACATGACATAAAGTGGCCACCATAATAGATAGTTGTTTTTATCATCACGAAAGACCTGTATATAAACTGTGCAACCTTCCTGAGTAAGATTGCGCAGTTTTTTTTATTTTAATATTTGCAATCAGTCCGGAAAAACCATGAAAAACTTTACACAATTAGGCATTAACGACAATATCTTAAAAGGCCTGACAGCCTTAGGGTTTAAAGAACCAACAGCAGTTCAGGAACAAGTCATCCCCCTGATGCTTGAAAAACAGATAGATCTTGTCAGCCTCGCTCAAACCGGAACAGGAAAAACCGCTGCCTTTGGAGTCCCTCTGCTGCAAAGGCTAAACCCTGACAAACGTCATACTCAGGGACTTGTACTCTGCCCTACCCGGGAACTTTGTATACAGGTTGCAAGAGATATTGAAAACTATGCCAAATATATCGAAAAAACTAATGTTTTGGCAGTATACGGCGGTGCACGTATTGACCAGCAAATGAATAAATTGCGCAAAGGTGTCCAGATTGTAATAGCGACACCAGGTCGCCTCAAGGATTTACTGAATCGAAAAGCCATTGATTTATCCCGTGTCAATTATGTTGTTTTTGATGAAGCTGATGAAATGCTGCAAATGGGTTTTCAGGACGACCTCACTGCAATCCTTGCCTACACCCCGGAAAAGAAAAACACCCTGCTCTTTTCCGCAACCATGCCAAAAGAAGTTGCTTCAATTGCCAGAAAGTACATGTCTAATCCTGTTGAGCTTACCATTGGTACAAAGAATGCGGGCGCTGAGAATATTCGTCATGAATATTACATGGTTCAAGTTAGAAATCGTTATCTGGCCTTAAAACGAATTGTTGATAACAGCCCAAGTATTTATTCCATCATTTTCTGCCGAACCCGCCGTGAAACAAATGAGATTGCAAACAAATTAATTCAAGACGGCTATAATGCCGATGCACTGCATGGTGATCTTTCACAGGCTCAACGTGACCAGGTCATGGGGAAATTTCGTTGCAAAAACCTGCAAATACTTGTGGCAACTGATGTTGCAGCCAGAGGGCTCGATGTAAACGACCTCACACATGTTATAAACTATAACCTTCCAGACGAAACGGCTGCTTACACTCACAGAAGTGGCCGTACAGGCCGCGCCGGACGTAAAGGAATATCCATTGTAATACTGACAGCCAAGGAGCACTACAAACTCCGCCTGATTGAAAAAAAGCTACAGAAAAAATTTATCCAATGCAAAATCCCAACAGGGGTAGAGATTTGTAATAAGCAATTGGTCAGCTTGATTGATGATGTGATAAATGTAAAAGTGAATCACGACCAGATTGCTCCATTATATGAAAAAATTTCAGCAAAACTTGCCCATCTGGATCGTGAAGAACTTATAAAGAGATTTGTCTCACTGGAGTTCAATCGATTTCTTGAATATTATAAAAATGCCCCTGACCTTAATGTTTCCGACAGACCTGAACAACGTGGCAGGAGTGGAGAAAGGAATAAAAGAGATGTACGCAGGGATCTACATCCAAAACAGAAATTCACAACATTCAGCCTCAATGTTGGAAGACGGCAGGGAATTATGCCCCAGGGACTTATTGGTAAAATCAATGAAATTCCGGATGTGGGCCGTATTAAAATAGGACGAATAGACATTTTACGGAATTCTGCAACGCTTGAGGTGGATAGCAGGTATACGACACAAATACTTGGCGCCTTTCAACGCTCTGAAATAAATGGAAAATCTGTTTCCATCGAAGTTGCAAAAGCTGTCAGCGACAAAAAGCACAGGGGTAAGCGCAAAGGTTCATTTCATCGGAAAGGGCGTAAGCCAAAAACTGCTTAACAGAACGCTGTGTGCAAATAATAAAGACATCTTCTTAGTGATAGGGACTGGAAACAAAAAAATCTGCGGCGGCTTCAACAGCCTCTTTAAGCGTTTTACTGTTTTGTACCTTTGCTGCCAAATGGTGACCAAAGGTAAAATTACCAGCATAATAATGAGTAAACTGTTTTAACCGTCCCAGACGTCGTTCAGGTAAAAATCGTTCCTGTAACAATTCAGTAAAGCGAAAATATACGTCTTTGACTTGTATCTTGGTTGATACATTATATTTATACAAAGACTTTGCGATATCTGCAAACAACCAGGGTTTGCAGACTGCTCCACGCCCAAGCATAAGTCCGTCTGCTCCTGATTGCTCCAGACATTTTCTGGCATCATCGACACTAAAAATACCACCATTCGCAATAACTGGAATATGAACTGCTGATTTCACTTTTCCTATCCAGTCCCAACGTGCTCTTCTGCAAAATTTTTCTCCCTGTAACCGACCATGTACTGTCAAAAGATCAATTCCTTCGTCAACCAGCATTTTACAAAATGAAATCAATTTATCTTCATTAAGCTCCCTGCCAAGACGTATCTTAGCACTGATTGGAAGGTGGGTTGCAGCTCTTAAAGCAGCCACTGTTTTTTGGACACCTTCTGAGGGCATAAATGAACCTGCCCCCTGTTTACGAAGAACAGGGGCTGGACAACCGAGATTCAGATCAATCCCCTGGGCATTTAATAAATGCAGTCTCTCAACAGCCGGCACAATATCCTGATCCGGACCTGTAAATATCTGATAAAAAAAAGGCGTTTCAGCGGGAGTACGACAAAGCAAGGGAGAGACAATCTCATTTTCAATTGGGAGCCTGGCGACCGAGAGCATCTCACTAAAGAACAATCCAACTCCACCAATCTCAAGAATAAGAATGCGGAGGGCAGAGTGTGAGAGGCCGACCATTGGAGCAAGTGCCAGTGGGGGGCTGCAACGTATACCAGGAAGTACTGAGTTATTCTGGTCGGAACAAGACCTAATGAATAAAGAATCAGGTAGTTGATTGTGTTGCTGAAGCTTGTTACTTATATTACTCATCCTTGACAAGTTCGTAAAAAGGTCAAATTTTAGATGACTAAGTAGGTAAGCTTAGACTTCGAAAAGCTTCATATGCGAGGCGCGTAATATTTCTATACACCATCCACAATGCTCTTAACTTTGTCATCAGAAAGTAATTCATCAAACTGAACATGGACCGAATAATCACTATCTACATAGTTCTGGGAACGGACTGCTACTATTTTACCAATGCAATCAACTGCCTCCCCACCATCAACAGGAATAGTTGTGGTGATCCCCTTGCCAAGTAATAATCTGGCATTTTCCTTTCTGGAAATCCTTATGTAAAAAGATAGTCCTCCGACGGAAAGATCAACAATTTCCCCCTTAAAACTTCTCATACTCGGTTTACCAAATTCGTCAAGTATAGTGTGTTTAACAAGAATAGTGACTGGAAAACGAACATGCTGTCTTCGATCTGCTCCTGACATCTTAAGAAGCTCAGGTACTGTTTCAGTTTTCAAACAATAGTCAGCCAGACATGGTTCAATGCCAGGATACTTATCAAGTAATTCGAGAAAAATGTCCCTCTCAAGGACATGCAAATTGGTTTTTCCATATACCGTCAAAGATACTGTCCACACAGAAACATCAAAAAACGGTCCTGCTCCGACAATTTCTCCCGGACCTAATTTCCTGAGAAAAATTTCCTCATTTCCTCTCAAGCAGGTGAGCCTGGCTTGGCCTGAATTGATAAAATAGAGGCAGGGCTTACTCATCCCCTGTTCAACAACAACGGAGCCTGCAGGGTAATCCCGCGATTTCAAAGAATAATATAAAGCATTAAACTCTTCTGTGGTCAATGAATCATATAAATCCTGCCATATACTGATATGATTTAAATTGATTGTTGAAGATCGCTCTTCTTCAATTTTCTCTCCTGCTTTAATAACTTCTGCCAGGGCATTAGGATCAATTTCAAGTATACGATCTCTAAGCATTTCAGCTTCAACAAAACTCTTTTCCTTGGCCGCTTCTATACATTTTTCGTACAGTAATTTACTGGCAGCAGTGACCTGTCCCTTTTCAAGAAAAGTCGTGATTTCTTGATTAATTTGTTGAACATTTATGACAGCAGGCCTTATAGTTGTCGAGTCAACATCAAGAGCAACTGATTCAGTTGAATCATCGATATCGTTATCTTCATATTCTCTAGAGTCTACACCTTCTGCAGAGAGTTCTTTCTGATCAAAACGAGGCTTAAGTATCTGCAAAGTTTGCTTGGCTACCTGCGATACAGAATCTGTTTTAGGATCAAATTGTTTGCTACGCTCTTCAATAAGGGCGCTCAAAAGATTGACTGCTCTGATTGAATCACTTAAACGAACCTGAATAGCAAGATTCTGCAGTAATTCATCACGAATATTTGGAGAAAAGGAATCACGGGCTGCCAGTAAATCAAGAAAAGCATCATGGGCTTTTGCTTCACCAAGTTGCCCCAGATAGCCGACTAATCCAACCTTGAGTTCATCATCTACTTGAGGCAATGCAGCAAGTAAATACTTTCCTGTTTTTTCTTCTGCCACCTCACTGATACAGTCGAGAACCTGCTGTTGTATACGGATATCCTCATGTCTCAAACAAGGCATGATCAAGGGAATAAGGTCAGGATCATCCATTGCAGCAATCATCAAAATAACATTGCGGACACCATACCAAGGCAGATCTTTCTGAAGAGATTCCTTGAGCACTGGAACAGCAGCGTATCCTGTTGCTGGAATAAGCCCTATCAAACGGAGTCGATCTTCTTTTTCCTGGCAGGCAAGTAAAGTATCAAGAAGATACATTGCGGCTCTGCTGCCAAGATGAATAAGAAGCCTTTCTGCCTTTTGTCTTCGTTCGCCACGTCCTCGAAGACAGACTAAAGTCAATTCTTCGAGAATATAATCAGTAGCCATTCCTGCCTGCGCTCTGCTGACAACACTGCGGATGGAGTTACTTTTTTCCTGTATTCCTGACTGAATATGATGAAATACATCAAGGAGGTAACTACACTCCTCCCATGCCCCCTCTTCCAGCATACGAATGCCAATGTTCTGTAATTGTTTGCAGGCTGCAGCACAAACAGAAAAGAAAACTGTCTCCGCACGAAGCCAACGAAGCAGAATCCCTGTTATCTGCTTTATGAGATCATGATGATCCTGGTACTGAAGCCCCTCCAGGCAAAGACTCAATGCCATGACTGCCCGCTCACGAAGTTGAGCATTTTCGCTGCAGGCACAGTCACTGAGTTTATCAAACAGCACAGTTACCCGATCCCGGTTACCAGCCAGACAATAGGTATCAAGAAGACCAGGCAATTTCTCAAGGAGCTCATCATTAAGCAGCACCTCCTCGTTACCCTGCTCCAAATCAACTACCAGTTTCATCAAGCGACGCTCTGCCCTTTTTCGCTCTTCCTGGGCAAGCAACTTTCTGGCGTTCGCCTGGGCCTGTTTCTGTTTGTCTTTATCTATTTCCATCTATGTTAATTCATCACAGCTAAATCATGAAATTATCGAAAACTTGATGGCGTCGTAAAAACTCAAACTTTTCACTATCCCGTCATTCCAGCGAAGACGGGAATGACGGAGCAGGAACCTTTTGTCGGGGTCATCAAACTTGAATATTTACAAAATTATCAAATTGAAGGATCAGGTATTATACAAAAAATAACACCTTAAATGAAAGGAAATTATACCACAGTAGCATATCATTGAAAACAACTTTAATTACAGACAGTTCCACCATCTTGTAGCAATATTTCCTGTGTTTTGTTCAATTCTTTCATGTTTTCATATTCTGTTTCCTTAAGAAGCCTCAAAAATGCATCTTCTGCACCAGGATACCCATAATCTGCCGCAATTCCATACCAGGCAAGAGCAGTAAGAGGCGATGATGCCACTCCCTTACCGTGCTCATAGAGACCTGCAAGAAAAAACTGTGCTGCTGGCCAATCCTTTAGGGCAGCGCAGGAATACCAGCATGCAGCTTTAGTTAAATCCTTTGTAACTTTGTTGCCGTATTCATACTTCATTCCGAGATACAAGCAGGCACCGGCCACACCTTCATGCCCTGCCTTTTCCAGCCAAATGATAGACTGTTCGGGATTTCGAGCAAACGTTTCACTGCCATACTCATAGAGCAGTGCCAGTGCAAACTGCGATTGAGGGTCACCTGTTGAAGCTGATTGCAAGATATCTTCTTCATAGCTTTCAGCAGCACCCATCCCCTGAGAAAACAGGATCAAAAAACATACGAAACAAAAAAAACCGTTACTCCTTCTAAGGTAAGAAGTAACGGCTGATATAGACAGCACCCCACAGGTAAGCGTTAAACTTCGAAAGAATCTGTAAGGTACTAACAGAGACTTTTTCAATTTATTGAATGGGTTCTCCAAAGGCATTCAAAGCTTTAGATGCTGTAACATCTACTGTGACATACATGGTAAGAGTGGTATCAGACATTGGACCATGGGATTCTATATTAATCATGCAAGTCTTGCTGGGTTTGGTAAAGGCAAGAATAACATTCTGGCTAGACACTTCACCAGCCAGTTTCCATTTATTTTTCTTCATGGATGCAATGATATATTCTTTTAAAGAATATATCTCTACACGACCAGTATAGTAAATGATTCCACCACGAAAGGACTCTGTACGAATGGTCATACTTTTCTTATTGGAATATTTCATATCCGCAGGAAGTTCTATATCTTCATAGTTTCCAACAGTGCTTGCCATGGGCGGCAAATCACCAAGACTGTCATCCGCAGACATAGAGGCTGTTTTTGTATTTCCTGAAATACAGCCACCAAGTGCAAAAAGCAGTGCAGCAATCAAAACAAAAATAAAGCCTTTCTTTTGAATTATCTCATTTTTCATAGTCGTTTCTCCTTCCTTTCGAGTTATTAGTACCTTCGTAACTGTTCAGGAGCACCCCATCTCTGCACGGTCAAGCTGGTTCACATAGGAACCACTATAGTTCTCCAGCCTGCCTGCACAGATATGGTGCACTCCTAAACAGTTACAGAGCGGTGGTATGCCAACTTTAGGATACCACCTGAATAGTTACGATTAGAAATAGAAGAGTAATTAATTGGTTTTTCATATTTTCTTTGCCTGTTTGACAAGGCGACGCACTTTATCAGGATCTTTTTCACCGGGTTTTGCTTCAACCCCTGAACAGAGATCAACTCCTTGGGGCTGCACCGTTTTGATCGCTTTACTGACATTATCAGGATCAATGCCACCAGCCAGCCAGACAGGTACGGAAGTCTGTATCTGATCCATCAACTCTTTGACAACATCCCAGTCAGAGATTAATCCGGTACCTCCGAATTTTGTTACTCCTTTCATCACCGCCACAGTATCAAAGATGAGCAAGTCGA
>JAOZQU010000093.1 GCA_029932055.1 Desulfocapsa sp. | reverse complement strand
TACTCGTTATACCGCTCTGCGGTGTAACGCATCTGGAAGCGCTCTGCGCTATGAATTATGGCGCAGAGCGCTGATGTGGTTTGGTTATACCGCAGAGCGATGTAACCAGGGTAAAGCACTTTTCGTTCTGATAATAATTACTTGCGCTAAGTGGATATCCCATTATTTTTATTTTCTAACTCTTGAATAAGAAAACAACTTTCATGCAACAAACTATATTGATTGTCGAAGATTCCCCTGTCAACCAGGAGCTTTTGAGCAGAATTCTTACCAAAACTAATTACAGGGTGCTAGTGGCCGGTTCAGGTGAAGCAGCTCTTAATGAGGTCAAACGTGTTCTTCCTGACATGGTTATTCTTGATATTATGCTGCCGGGAATGAATGGCTACTCCATTTGTAAACATTTGAAGAGTGATGAAAGGACTAGGGATATTCCTGTGATTTTTATCAGTTCTCTTGACACAACCGAGGATAAAATTGAAGGTTTTGAGGCTGGTGGAGTTGATTATTTAACCAAACCTTTTCAGCCTGCAGAGGTGTTGACAAGAATTGCCACTCATCTTCGAATAAGTAATCTGCAGCATGAACTTGAGGAAAAAAATCGGCAACTGAGTATTGAAAAACAGAAATCTGAGAATCTGCTGCGTAATGTCCTGCCCGATCGTGTTGGCCGGGAGCTTCTTGCCACCGGAGCTTGTGTGCCTCAACTTTTTATGGAATCCACGGTTTGTTTTGCAGATATTGTTGGTTTTACCGCTGCTTCTTCAAAAATGGCTCCTGAGGTCATTATCCATGAACTCAATGAAATTTTTACAGCTTTTGATCGGATATCACTGGCAAATAACTGCGAACGGATGAAAACCATAGGAGATGCGTATCTTTTTGCCTGCGGTGTCCCCAGAGATGACTCTCTTCACAGCGAAAAAATTGCCCGTTCAGCCTTGGAGATGATCGAATTTCTTCAGAATCGAAACCGGACAGCTGAATACAGTTGGCAAATCCGTGTGGGAATTCATAGCGGCCCATTGGTTGGTGGTGTGGTGGGAACAGAAAAATATCTCTATGACATTTTTGGTGACACGGTGAATATTGCTGCGCGTATGGAAGAACTGGCGCAGCCCATGCGGGTGAATGTTTCGAGCGCAAGTTATGAACTTCTTAAAAATGGGTTTTTATTTACAGACGGAAAAGAAGTTGAGATGAAGGGTAAGGGAAAACAGGTAATATATACTTTACTTCGTTCTTTGTAGGCCACCTTGAAAAATTGCCTTTTCGCCCAAACTCTTCGTTATAAGAAAAATTTTATCCTCGGAATATTAACTATATGCCTGTGGTAAAATTTTTTTATGCCTCGATTTTGGACGGAAATCCCTGTAGTGGGATCATCACCGGCGAGCCGATGAGTGCTTCCAGGGGCTGCACTTCATATATATTGCTCTGCAGACCTGTAAAGAGAGTCTCGATTTCTTTTTGCCAGATAGCTATGTTATGTTTTGTTGTCGGCGCAATGTCATGAAGAAGAATGATGTTTCCGGGTTTAAGTCTGCCGAGAACACGTTCTGCAAGATTTGTAATTTTTTTATTACCATGATCAAAAGGGCGGCAACTGAAGGTGACGGTCAGCAAATTTTCATTTTGCAGTACTGATTTCAGGCGTGGATTAGTGATTCCAGCCGGAGGTCGGAAAACAAGCGTTTGAATACCAAAACGATTCAATACCTCCTGGGTTTTTCTGATATCCTGTCCTAATTTTTTTTTACTTCGCAACATCAGCAGGTTGTCATGTTGCCATGAATGATTACCGATTGTATGACCTCCGGCCAGGATATCTGCAATGAGGTTAGGATATTTTTCTGCTTTTTTTCCAATCACGAAAAAAGTGGCTTTGAAATTATAGAGCTCCAGTAAATTCAGAAGGATTGGTGTGGAGAGAGGAGAGGGGCCGTCGTCAAAGGTAAGGGCAACTCCTTTACTCTTGGTTATACTTTTGCTGACAATGGGCAGAAAAAAACCCCATTGCGGGAAAAATGGTGCAATAAAACAGAGTAGCAGGAAGAGCACAAGAGGGATCTGGGCAAGCCAGGTAGCGACTTGAAACAGTGGAATAGCCAGCAGTAAGGCAATAGCTGCCAGTTTTTCTGCCTGGGAAAAAGTAGTTTTTCTTTTCATTTATTATCTGCGCGTCCCATTAGCCAGATCAATTCAGCATTTGTTTTACTTACCATGCAGGTCTCAATAGTAAAGCCACTCTGTTTCATGAGTTCAATCATTCTCTCCGCATTTCGGTAGTGTGCTTTTCCACCAGAAATATTGATGCGATAGTCTTCCAGTTTCCACGACCATGAGGGAGTTGCTTGCGGTTTAATGACAAAGCGTGTCAGGAGTAATCCCTTGTTGTTAAGCGTCTGAAAACAGTTTGTGAAAAGAGTTGTTATACTGTCATCATCAAGATAATGAAGCATGTCCAGCAGCAACACAAGATTCGGCGGGTTTTCCAGGACAGGCAGATCAGGTGCTCTATCTTCCAGAATTTCACCTCGTTCTCCCATGGCAAGGGCTGCCACTCTCACGCGTTCAGGATTTGGATCCAGGCCAAAAATTCTCGAGTTTGGAAAGAATTCAAGACACCAGCAGCCGGGCACTCCGTATCCGCAACCGATATCAAGGATTGTTTTGATAGCATCCCGATGCCTGGCAAGAAGTTCCGGCAGATCAGCAAACATTGGATCTTGCTGCATTTTGAATCGGGCAAACATTCTTGGATAGGCTTCCATGAGTCGGTATCTGTTTCGAACGCGCGTGTCTATCGATAATTCTCTAGAACTCTGTTGTTTCCTGTTGGCAAAATATACTTTCAACAGAGGGGGCAGGAGAAGAAATGCACCAATCAGAGAATATCCGATACCAAGCAGTGAGGTCACTCCTATGGATTTCAGGAGGGAATGCTCGGCAAAGCAAAGGACACCAAAACCAATCATTGTGGAAGCACCTGCCATAAAAACAGCCATGCGTACAAGAGTAAATGATGAGTGGTTTGGGTCGCGGTAGCGCTGATGGGCTCTCACAAAAAAAATGGAATAGTCAATCCCCATGCCCAGGATTACGATTGAGAGCATCAGGCCTGGAATATCCAGTGGATGGCCTATCAGTTTCATGGTTCCCAGCGTACAGATATAAGAAAAAAACGGGGGCAGGAGAGTGATGAGCGTAAGCTGCCAGCTTGCATAAAAGAAAAGAAGCAATATGATAATGCTTATCGCTATGATAGCAAGCATTGTGGCAAAGCTGTGAAACAGAATATCTGCCAGTTGAATGGAAAAGTAACCACTGTCGAAAATTTTTCCTTCCTGGCCATAGGAGGAAAAAAAGTTTTGGCTGTTGTAGCTTTTTCCGGGCGCTACATTGATAAACTGGATCAGACGGCCATCTTTTGTTGTTATCCCCATTAGATTGTGAAATCTTGCAGGAATGATTGTGCTGTGGGAAGTGAAGGAGGAGGAAAACAATTCGAGGAACTGGTCAAAGCCATTTTCCGCAAAACCTAGAACAGTACCATTGTTTTTAAGTTCTGTTCGTAGTTTTTCGACTCTTTTTGGGTTCCAGAATTGTTTCCAGGCGCTCAGGTTCCTGGCTGCCAGCTGATCTCCTGGAAATATCATGGATGGAATAAAGGCTGATTGTACTGTGCCGTTTTTCTGGTCTTTTATCATCTGTTGCAGAATCTGATCGTTTTTGTTCTGCATGTCAGTTATTGAATCTCCAGTTGTCATCAGCACAATTTTGTTACTGATATTTCCCCAGATTTCTGAAAAAAGTGTATCTGCGGCAAGAGTTTCGCTGCTGACTGTATTCATGCTTTCCAGGCTGACATTAAATTCAGGGCGGGCAAAAAAGAGTAAAGAAAATGCTAAAAGTGCTGCGAACAGTGCTCCCAGGCGTCCAGTGGAATAGAGTTTATTCACCAGGCTCTGCAGGGGGAGCTTACGTCTGGCAGACGGGGGCAAGGCGGGAGTGATACTGGGAAAGATGAAATGAACAAATAAAAAGGAAAAAAGAACCCCAAGCGCCGCGAACTGGCCAAGTTGTACAAAGATGGGGAAGCCACTGAAGCTGAGTGTGAGAAAGGCGCCGCATGTTGTGAGGACTGCCAGGATTCCGATGGCCCGGATTTCTCGCGAGGCTTCTTTTCCTTTTGTGCTTATGGGGCGATCCAGGAAGAGCAGGTAGGCAATGCCATGATCTACGGTGATTGAAATTATCGCACCGCCAAATCCTAGAACCATGATGGAAATAGATGGATGGAACAGCGAAAAGATAAACAAGGCAACTGCAGTACCTGCAAGGGCTGGAAGAAGGGAAAAGAGTCCCAGCAGGGGACGTGGAAAGGCAATAAAAAGCAGTAGTCCAATGCCGGCTGTTGAAAGAAGAAGGGCAAGGTTGACATCATGACGGATAATCCTTTCATTGTCCAGTGCTGCCCGGTATGCTCCCACCGGGGTGATGCTTACCTGCATTCCTTCATGGCTGTATTTTTTTGCAAGTTCCGTTGAAATATCACGTAGCAGATCAGAAATTTGTCTTGCTGACGCTGTATTTGTGCCAGCTGTGATTGGACGTGCAGTGACAAGAAGATGGCGATTGTCCGGTGAGAATACAAAGCCCTGGTGAATTCTGGCGCCTGGCAGAGGTGCCAGCATTGCCATCTTTGCCATGATCGGTTCCATGAAACCAAGGGGGTCAACTGCAATAAATCTGCTTTGACCTATGCCCTCAAGACTGCTGAGTTTCTGGAGGATGCCCTGAAAACGTTTGTCGATGAACTTTTTTTCGAGTCGAGGAGCTATTTTCTCTTCAAGCTCCTGTTCTGAAAAGAGGATGGGCAGGTTTGTGGCAACATGGAGGGTAAGGTCAGGAATCAGGCTGGAAATTTCATTGTTGCCCACTTGGGCAAATAATGTACTGCTGCGAAGACGATTTTCAACATATTTTCCACAGGCCACCAGAATGTCAGGATCTTTTTTGTTGAGTGTAATGTCCACCGCAATTTGATCGTGAATGGGATGGTTACTGAAAATTTCCAGGGCATCATGTATGACTTTTTCATTAGAGGGCAGGGAGCGTGCAATATCCGTATCAATATCCAGGCGCAGGATGCCGGTAGCAGCAGTGGCGAAAATCAGGAGAAAAACAGTTATGAGGAGGCGATAGTTAAACAATATTTTTGTTTATTTATGGTTTGTGATGCTTATCATGTTTTAATGATAAGCAGGGCGAGTGCCATGAATATGAGGAAGTGGCAGCAGATAATAAGACGCTTATGGCGTTGGAAAATTTCGTTACTTCGTTGAATAAATGGCAAACCGCCAAAGAGTCTTCTTGTTTTGTCGAGTAAAAGCGTTTGATTGTCTGTGCTTGCTGCACTTTGGAATGCAATCATAGGGGCGAGCGCAAAGAAATCTGTGCCGTGTCTTCGCAGCAGGTCATCAAATGGAATATTATTCCACGATTCCTGCACAATGCGCCTGGCAAATTGGCCATTGAGAGCATAAGCATGGGCCAGGCAACGGTATTTGATTTTTACTATGGACTTGGTGTCTGTGGCGGTCATTTTACTGCTGATTGCTCCCAAAAAGAATCCGTTCCAGGGCGGAGTGTTTTTCAAAAAATCTTCTGCGTTCAACAATACCTGAGGCTGGAAGTTTTTAATGAGAACGTCATCTTCAAAGACCAGAATATTCCGGGCTCCTGTCTGCAAGCCTTTTTTCAGACACTTCATATGCGATTGAAAGATTCCCTGCTCCTGATTATCAGGATGTTTTTTGACAATGATAAATTCAACTCGTTCAAGCAGCCCAACATCTGCAAATTGTTTTTTGGCTTCTGTTCTCCTGTCAATGCGATTATCTATTGAGATGCAATAGATTTTGTCAAAAAAACGCCAGGGATCAGACAGGGTTGTCATATTTGACCTAGGAGCCTGTCCGAGAACACCCAAGCTACGGGTACAAGTGCCCTTTTTTCCCAAATCTTCGTTATTTGCAACATTTTATCCTCGGAATATCAACTATATGCCTGTGGTAAAATTTTCCAAATGCCTCGATTTGAGAAAAAATTGCTATTCTCGGACAAGCTCCTAGTGGATATAAAAAAAAAGTACCGGAGGAAAGGCGGGTGCTGGAACAGCTCAGAAAAATCATACTACAGATAGCTGACATTGATTTTGTGCGCATTGCCATTGAAGAGCGGGCGAATTTGTCACCATTTAAAGAAAAGCCCTCTTTGCAGGTTGTGGCAGGTGTTTTTTTGATCTGCATCAGCTCACTCCTTGGCTGGCCTGCTGTGGCTGTTTGTGGTGTTATGGCTGTTCAATTGGAAGAACCTCTGATTGCTGTGATCGGCGGGCCACTGGTGTATGGTTTTTCCCATCTTGTTTTTCTTGCCGGTATGTATTTTTCAGGTGCTAAATATACGGTTATTTTTTTTCGCTGGTTCTGTAGAGTCACTGTGGAAAAAATGTTAGTCTGGGTAGCTCCGCCGGAGGTGTGATTGTGCCGCCACTAATGTCCCGCATTAGTAATCCTGTTACTGTCTCACATGTATTTCCTGTTGAATCAAAAATTGATACATTAAAAATAAGTTCATCTTTTGTCTGTGACACAGGCGTGACAATGGTGGTGTAACTTTTTCCAGGCCTGGTAGGTTTATGGATATGTCGCCTGGCAAAACCAACCGGAAAAGGAACAAAATCTGAAATGCACTGACCCAGAACGCAGGCTGCATGCATGGCTCCATCAAGCGGGAAAGGTGATCCCAGTTCTTTTTCCATCCTCTGCTGCCGGGATAAAACAGGTGCTTGCAGATTACCCAGGGCAGCCTTGTTTGAGAGGTGAAGCTTACCGGTCAAACTGTGATAAGTCGGGCCAAAGGGAACCAGGTCTTTGTAGATTTGTTCTGCGTCTATGGATAGTTCCGTTTCTATAGCTATGGCCTGCTTTCCAGGCGAATGCTTTTTGCGGCTGCGAGTTAAAAATGTTATTTCAGCGTGTTCTTTGAGTCTGCTTATCTTTTTAAATTCTATCCGGCTGAGTAGCCTGACGCAGAGTTCATCGCCTTTTTCTTCATATTCCACCAGAGCTGACAGCTCAGTTATTTTTTTCGGAATTTCCAGAAATTTTGAGAAGCTGGCCCTGGTCATGGTCTCAGGATGAATAGCAGAATTTTTTTTTCTGGCAATGGAGGCCAGCAACAACATGATCTCCACAGCCGGGAATATTATAATCCCATTAAAATGATGATCTCTGAACCAGGGATGGACATCGATTGTAATATCTTTACGGCTGCACATCAGTCGTGTGGAAAACTGTCCCAGAGTTTGACGGTTTTGTCATCAATTTCCACTGGAATGGACTTACTGTTCACTGCGCAATGCCTGGTAAAACCAGTGCATATAATTTCTCCGTCTTCAGCTCTGGTGATCAGATAATCAAACTGAAGTTTTACAAGTTCGAGTTTTGCCGGTCTGGTATGGATATACATCAAATCATCATAGAAGAGTGGGGTATAATAGTTGAGTTCTATTTTGATTATGGGATAGACGTAACCGCTTTCTTCAATCTGTTTATATGGGTAATTTTCTCCGCGCATTAACTCTGCTCTTCCATACTCAAAGTATTTCAAGTAGTTGGCGTGGTAGACAACCTGGGAACGATCTGTATCCACATACAGAGTACGCATTTCACTGCGATGCCAGAAGAGGCCGCTGTTTTTGTCTTTCACATGAGCTGGACGGTTTGGAACTGGTTCGGGGATAAATGGTTTTGGTCGCATGGTTTTTTATACTCCCTTGAAAACAATACAGCAGTTGGTGCCGCCAAAGCCAAATGAATTTGAAAGTACATGTTCGTAACTCTTTGCACGTGTCTGGTTGGGGACAACATCAATGTCATCAAAGGCAGGGTCAGGAATATGATTGACTGTTGGCAAAAGCAGGGATCTGGACATAGCCTCAATGGAGAGTGCCGCCTCAATGGCTGCTGAGGCACCGAGACTGTGTCCGACCTGGGATTTGTTGGCAGTGATCGGAATTTTACTGATCTGTTTGCCAAATATTTCCCGCATACATTCTACTTCCGTGGCATCGCCGGTTGGTGTTGATGTGCCATGTGCATTTATGCTGCCGATATCCTGCGGCTTGATTTCTGCATCGTCAATGGCATCATAAATTGCCCGGACAATGGTTTGTTTGTTTGGCCTTGTGAAATGCTTGGCATCTGATGTCCATCCAATTCCAGCTATTTCCGCTTTTTTTGTAAGCCCTTGTGATTCAATCATATCATCTGCTGCAAGGAGCAGCACACCACCACCTTCTGAGAGAACAAAGCCTTTACGGTCAAGGCTGAAAGGACGTGATGCCAAAGTGGGGTTGTCGTAAGCGCGATCTTTTGGTCCAACTTTTATGGTGGCCAGCATATTGGCAAATCCTTGAATAATTTCCGGAATAATACAGGTCTCCACACCACCGGCCAGCACAAAATCACAATCACCGTCTCGAATCATTCTGGCTCCCAGGGCAATTGCATGGTTTGCCGAGGCACATGCACCCTGCGGAGAGAAAATCGGGCCTGTGAAGCCCAGCAGCATTCCAGCCTTTCCTGCGGGCAGATTGGCGCACACATTGGGGAGCAGGTATGGACTCACCTTGAATGGCCCACGATTAACATAGTTATCCATGGCAATCCGGTAGGCATCTGTGCCGTTTAATGCGGAACCTATCAAACAAGCTGTTCTTGGCCCGGTTTCATTGTCCATCTCAAGACCGGCATGGGTCAGGGCCTGCCTGCACATCTCCATGGTAAGAAAGACATAGTCCGCATTCCAGATTGATGCCTCTTTTGGAGTAACAAAGGGAAGCTCGCCGGGATTCCAATCCGGGATTTCACCCACCACATTGCTGCGACTGTCTGTTTCACAGCGCGTCACTCGCCGAAATCCTGATTGACCGTCAACAGCAGCCTTCCAGGTTTTGTCAAAAGTATTACCTAGGGGGGTGGCAGCAGCGTATCCCGTTACAAAGACTCGTCTATTTAAGGGTGCTTTCATTTATGCTTTCATTTATGTTATTGAATGCGTTTGAAAACTGCGCAACTATTACAGCCGCCAAAGCCAAAAGAGTTTTTCAGAATAAATTCCTGCGATAGTTTTCTTTTTTCATCCGCAACGCAATCCAGATCAATTTCAGGATCAGCCTGATAGTTGATGGTGGGTGGCAGCAGGCCATCACGCATACCCTGAAAGCTGAAGATTGATTCTATCACACTCGATGCCCCCATGGCATGGCCGATGAGGGATTTATTTGCGGTAACCGGAGGGGCTTTTTCGCCAAATACTGCCCTTATTGCATCATACTCCACCTTATCACCTACCCGTGTTGATGCTGCATGGCCATTGACAGAGGCGATATCAGTCGGAGAGATTTTGGCATCAGCGATTGCATTTTTCATACACTGTTTAATGGTGTCAAAATGAGGTGCCACGAAATGATGGGCATCCGAGGTCATTCCCCATCCGGCAAGTTCTATGTTGAATGGCAGGTGATGATCTGCGGCAAATTCAGGTGTGGCAAGGATGACTGCTCCTGCGCCTTCAGAAATCACAAATCCCCGTCGATCTTTAGAGAATGGACGGCTTGCTGACCTGGGCGGCTCTTCTTCCTGCCCTTCTTTTGGAATATACACCCCGTTCATGGTGTAAAAACCAGCCACAATGGGTTCAACGAGAGCGAAATCAACAGCTCCGCAGATGGCGACATCAGCTCTTCCCTGAGCCAGAAACATGGCTCCTGTGATTATGGAGGTAAGGCCAGTGGCACAGGCGGTAATCGGAGTTACAATGGGTCCCTGGGCTCCTGTCTGAATGGCAATTTTACCGCCAATCATGTTGATACATGAGTTGGGATTAGAGTATGGAGGAGGAAGTTTGTTTTCTTCTCGCATACGTCTGTCGGCTTTTAAAACTGCATCCAGGCCGCCAATGGCTGAACTGTAGGTTACTGCAACCCTGGAAGCAAGGTCTGCTGTTATTTCAAGGCCACAGCGTTCAAGGCTCCTGGCGACGGTGAGCATTGCATATTTGAAAACCGGGGAGCTCCAGCTGGCCTGATGTCTGGCAGTGAGGAAGGGGTACTTTTTGTTTATGGTTTTATTTGTATCGTCAATATCAGGAACCTGTCCTGCGATACGGACTGGAAAATCAGCTGTAAGCGGGAAACGGGAGAGTGTTCCGATGCCGCTTTCTCCGGCCAAAGCTCGCAGCCATTGCTGCTCGAGATCACTCCCAAGTGCGGAGATGGCGTCGTAGCCGATGATAA
Organism: Desulfocapsa sp.; assembly: GCA_029932055.1. Lineage (GTDB taxonomy): Bacteria > Desulfobacterota > Desulfobulbia > Desulfobulbales > Desulfocapsaceae > Desulfocapsa. Next base: position 3,060 of record JAOZQU010000093.1, on the reverse strand, counting down.
CCGGATTGCTGTTTCCCATGGGATGAAATGAATGAAAAAATTACCAGGGGATGAATTGATATAATTTTGCAAACATTTCGTACACCTCAATCCAGTTCTGAAGATCCTTCGCTGTCTTGATATGGGCGCGTTTGTTGACCATGACCCAGCTCATGTGCGCTGCACCATCTTTACAGGTGGAACAATCACGGGTTTCAGAAGTACAGCAACGATGTACGGTTTTAAGATCAGAGGCCCAGCGGATAAAGTTAGTGAGACGTTTAGGACGTGGATCGCGGTTGTCTCTCGGCTCTGTCACCGAAGGACATTCCAGCCAGCCGAATTTTCGGCCAAGCATTTTTCCAGTGGTGATAATTTCATGGTAATACTTGGATGAAACAACAGTGCCGGGATAGCTGTCAAGCATAGTGTCCATCTCAGCTCGTATTTCTATCAGTTCTTCAGGCTGCCATGAAAACCCATCCACTCCTTCATCGTTGGAAAGCAGCTGCATATGGACTTTTAAACCCACACCTTCGATTTTTTTAATGATTTTTTCAGTTTTTCCCAGCTGTTTCGGGGTGATGGTGTAGAGATAATAGGCGTGTGGGTCGCCTTCGTAGTTGGCACTGGTAATTTTGAAGGTATCCTGTCCACGCAGGGTTATTTCATCCTCAGCGTCTCCCCAGAGGGAAAGGCCAACCATCATATCAGGAAAACGGTCACGGGGAACCTTGATCAGGCCGTTGGTGGCGCAGAATGTGGGTAAGCGTTTATAAAAGGCCTCGATTCTATCCATACAGAGTGTGGGCTCACCGCCGATGAGGATGGCCAGATTCACTCCCCGATCCATCTCTTTTTCCACAAATGCATGCCATTTAGCCACGTCTTTTTCTTCGGATGCACGTTCATGCTCACCAGATGAGAAAAAGAAACAGCCTTTACAGCGCAGGTTACAGCGATCCGTTACATCATAAATGGAACTGCGGATGTTGAGTTTAGATATTTTTTTATATCGCTCGTACCAGTGATCGTCGAGTAATGAACTTACTGTTTTCATAATATAAATGTTGTATTTTAAGTCTCAGGTCAAAGCTGGTGGGTCTATCATTTCAGTGCAGAGATTTTTACTTTTCTCATAGCCTTTAACCCAGACAGCAAGATAGGTGTCCACATAATCAAGCCAGGCGGAAAAACTTTCGGGATTATTTGCATGGCGATACATCCTGGCAGTGACCACAGCACTGCCGGCAGCATAATGGCGGCAGTCGTCGCAGTCGGTATCGGGTACACAGCAGGCAGCAGCACGATCCCATTTCAAGTCTGTGCGGTATTGGCGGAAAGATCTGCCAAGACCGATATCCGTTGACGGGTTCATACGCGGATAGGAACAGGAAAACAGATCGTGCAACCCCTGTTCATGAGTGTGAGCAACTATATTATATGGCGAGAAAATTACGGTCTCTGGAAATTCTGCCAGCAGTTCACCCATGACAGCGCGGGTGCGGGCAAGGGTCTTTGCGGTGTGACGTAAATGACCATCATAGCCAACTGGTGCGGAAAACATGTTAAAAGTAACCTGCAGACCATCAGCGGCCAGCATTTCAGTGACCTCCTTGGCTTCTTCAATGTTTTTCGAGGTAAATGTGTAAACCCAGATAGCTCTTGCATCATTTTTGTAATTTTCAATCTGTCGTGCCAGCATATTTTTTGCTTTTCGGATTTTCAGACTGGTCTCATCATTGCCCCAGACAGAGATATGGATGCGGTAATCAATTTCTTCAGCCAGTGGTATTAAACCGTTAGTGGCAATACAACCAAGAGGGATAACATCGAAACAGGCCTTGCATAGATCCGGTACAAGGGCAGACTCGGCACCAGCCAGCACCACAAAGGTAATACCACGTTCTTTCTCAGCTTCCATGAGCTGCTGCCAGTCGTGAACATTTAGATTTTCTTCGGCAAATTGTTTCTCACCAGCAAAATAATAGCAGCCTTCACATCGGATATTGCAGCGATTACTCATGTCATAGGTGGATTCGCGCAGGAAAAAGTATTTTCGTACCTTTTCAAAACGATCCCGGATGGCAGGTATCGCGAGAATGTCAGAGAATTTATATTCTTTGTGACTGTTATTGTTTTCCATTATAAAACCGGCTCTTCCGGTTACTTGTCGTCTGCCAGTTTGCTGCTGATGTATTCTGCAATGATACGTACAGTGGTGAGTTTAGGGTAGTCATCTTCATCAATCCTGATTCCGTATTCATCACGGAGGACAAGGGCAATGGTGGCCAGATCCATGGAATCGATCCCAACTTCATCCACAAGATCCAGGTCAGCGTCAAAGGTTTCCGGGGTTACATCTTCAAGTTTCAGTTCGTTTATGATGATTTCAGCAATGCGGCTGATTGTCTGAGTGCTATCGGTTGTCATTAATTAACTATTGCTCCTTTTTGGGGCTAGTACCAGTCTGCCGGAGCAGACTTCCTGTTGCTTACTGGTTATACGGAAATGGTAGTGATTTTCTTTTTTTCCAGGCACGGCATGGATGTCGAGAATATTTCCGGGCCGGATAATTTTTTTAAATTTAATTCGTGTTAAGGCTTTTAATGATAACTCTTTGTCCAACACTTTCGCAATGGTTTCGGTTACCATGTTCAGTTGGGCAATAGCAGGTAATATGGGGTCGTTTGGGAAATGCCCGCTAAACCAAGGGGAATTGTTGTCTGTGCTGATTTTTGCAATTATTGCGTTATTGTTATCAATCCCTGCTGAAAAGTATGAATACCACATATGCAATTTGGAATTTAATCGTCTGATTTTAATGGTTGTTTTATCTACTGGTTTAATTGTTTTGACTACATTTATCAGCATTGTATGCCGATGGATATTCCCAAAGAAGAATCCTCAATGCTTGTACCAAGAAAAGCGAAAAAATTCAAATGTTCTAGCACTGTTTTAGGAAAAGAGCGCATATTGGGAAAACGGTGGAGTAAGATTTTTTGCTGTGGGTTTTTGATATGCTTATTGTCTGGTTTTGGTGGTTTCCTGTAAAAGGAAAAGAGCATGCAAAATAAAATT
>JAOZQU010000092.1 GCA_029932055.1 Desulfocapsa sp. | reverse complement strand
GATTGCAGCGAAAGGCAGTTTCATCTTCAGCAAGCTCAATGCCCATGGCAGCAGCCTCAAGGGGGGCTCGTCCAGTATAATAATCTTCAGGCTTGTAGCCAAGCAGTGAAAGGTTTGCCACATCAGAACCCGGCGGGTAGCCGGCCGGTACGGTACGGGTGAGAAAAAGTGCTCCTTTTTGGCAAAGCTCATCCAGTGTCGGCGTTGCTGCCGCCTCCAGTGGAGTTTGGTTGCCAAGTTCTGCTATGGGCAGGTCGCCCATGCCATCACCCACAAGAATGAGGTATTTCATCAATGACTCCGGGAAGGATGCTTATTCGTCATCTGTCAGGATGCGGATTTTTACTGTTTCTTCTGTGCATACATCAAGTGCATCAATTTCTTTAATACATTTTTGCACAGCTTCTTCATTTGCAATATGGCTATGGAGGACGAGACTCACAGGATCAAATTCATGGCGGCTTTTCTGAATTACTGATTTGATGGAGATATTATATTTACTGAATATTCCGGAGATTGTTGACAGCACCCCGGGTTTGTCCAGTGCCGTGATACGAAAATAATAGGGGCCATTCAATTCTGACATGGGAGTGATATTCGGTGTTCCAATGTTTTCCGGCAGGTAGGAAAGTGCCGGCACCCGATTGATTGAATTGAAGAGAATGTTTCTTCCTATATCAACCACATCAGCGGCAACTGCACTGCCGGTGGGCATCATCCCGGCACCAAGGCCGTAAAGCAGAACATTGCCAACAGTGTCACCAGTAAAATGAATGGCATTGTAGGCTCCGTTGATGTTTGCCAGCATGTGTGATTCCGGCACCATGGTGGGATGCACTCGTGCTTCAACGTGGTTGCCGTGGTGGCGGCTGATGGCAAGCAGTTTGATGCGACAACCGAACTCTTTGGCAAATTCAATATCAATGGGTTTTATTTTGGAGATGCCTTCCGTATTAATATCATCGAGGTGAACATGCTTGCCATAGGCAATGGTCATAAGAATGGCGAGTTTGTGGGCTGTGTCAATGCCCTCTATATCATAGGTGGGGTCGGCTTCTGCAAATCCCAGTTCCTGGGCATCTTTCAACACTTCATCAAAAGGTATGCCGTGGTCGGTCATTTGAGTAAGGATATAGTTGGCAGTACCGTTCATGATGCCCATGATCGATTCAATGCGATTGGCCACAAGCCCTTCTTTTAAGGACTTGATTACAGGTATGCCGCCTCCCACGCTGGCTTCAAACCCTACTTCTACATTGTTGGCTACTGCTGCCTCAAATATTTCTTTGCCATGGACAGACAGCAGGGCTTTATTGGCAGTGACCACATGTTTTCCATGGTTAATTGCCTCAAGCATAAAGGTTCTGGCTGGCTCCATGCCGCCAATCAATTCCACCACTATATCGATGTCATGGTTGGTGAAAAGATCTGTGGCATCTTTGGTCAGCTTCACTCCGCTGAATTGCTCCGGCAGGGAATCTATCATGATGTCTGCGACTTGAGTAAGGACTATTTCAGCACCAACTTTTTTCTGCAGTCGTTCTTTTTGTTCGTACAGGGTCTGTGCAAGACCACTGCCCACTGTGCCGAAACCGATAAGGCCCACTTGTATTTGTTTCATGATTTTAATGTGTTTTATATTTTTTAATGTGAAGAGAAGCTCTTTACCTGCTGAAAAATACTCTCTTTCCTGGTGAATGTCAAAAAGTAAGGACGGAAATTTTAGTAGATACAATTTAGTTTTTGGATTATATTTTAAAATTTGATTTTTTTGAGTGAGGATTCATTCACACCGGTATTCAGACTGGTACAGGTTCTTGTACGTTTTTCCGGGCTTGTACTAAAGCATATATAATTTGCCTAAAGGAGACAAACATGGCTGTTAACATTCTCGCATTTGGACCAAACGGTAGTGGTAAAGGAACTCAGGGTGCTATTGTAAAAGATAAGTATGGTATGGATCATATTGAGTCCGGTGCTATTTTCCGTGAGCATATCAAGGGTGGAACCGAGCTTGGAAAAAAAGCAAAAGCGTTTATCGAAGCTGGTGATCTGGTACCTGATGAAATCACCATCCCCATGGTTCTTGAAACTTTGGCCAAATCCAAGGAAAAAGGCTGGCTGCTCGATGGTTTTCCCCGTTCTCTTGCCCAGGCCGAGGCTCTTGACAGTGCTTTGAAAGAAGCTGGAATGAAGATTGATTACGTTATAGAGATTCTGCTCGATCGTGAGATCGCCAAAGAACGTATCATGGGACGTCGCCTGTGTGCCAATGATAACAACCATCCTAACCATATTGCTTTTGATGCCATTAAACCTGTAGAAAAAGATGGAAAACTGGTTTGTCGTGTTTGTGGCGGCGAGCTGAGTGCCCGTGCCGATGATCAGGACGAGGAGGCTATTAACAAGCGTCATGATATTTATTATGATACCGAAACCGGTACCATGGCAGCGGTCAATTATTTCAAAAATACCGACAGCAAAGTAATCTCTGTTGATGGTTCCATGGGTATCAAAGAAGTAACTGCTGCAATTCTTGCTGAGCTGGACTGATTTTTTTAATACTTGGATAAACTGTCTTTGTGACGGTGTTTTTCCACATGGGCGTATCCGTAGTAAGCTGCGGTATGCCCATTTTTTTTGCTTTTTTGAGCGGGATAATTTAGAGTCTTGGGCTATTGTCGGTAATTTGTTTTCCATGATGAAGAGTTTTCACCCTAAAGGGTATAAATACAACTCTATCATTGATGATAATCTCGTGTGGAGCTGAAACCTATGGAACAGATTGTTTCTGAAGCATTGATCAATTCCGTGATGGCAAAAGAAGCTTTTGTTAAGAAAAGCCAACAAAGTCTTGTTGATTTGGCCTGCCAGATGGTGATGACCATTCGCCAGGGAGGTAAAATACTTCTGTTCGGGAATGGTGGTAGTGCCGCCGATGCCCAACACATGGCTGCTGAGCTGGTGAGTCGGTTTTTGATCAATCGACGCCCCATGGCAGCTATAGCATTGACAACGGATACATCAATTATAACAGCCATTGCCAACGATTATTCTTTTGATGAAATATTTTCAAAACAGATGCAGGCCCTTGGCAAGCCTGAAGATCTGGCGTTGGGGATTTCCACATCAGGTGCTTCGGTAAATGTTATCAAGGCTATTGAAGTTGCAAAAGAAATAGGGATGCGCACTGCAGTTCTTACCGGCGGATTGGCAGGTGATGGTGGGGAACTTGGGCAAGTGTCTGACTTGACCTTGAATGTTCCAGCCGCCAAGACACAGCATATCCAGGAAGTACATCTGTGGATCGAGCATCTGCTCTGTGAACTCGTTGAAAAGGAGATTTTTGGTGAAAATTAAACCCCTGGATTTCAGCGGGCTGAAAACATATTCTTTATATGATCGTTACTCCAAGGTAACTGTGGAGCACTTCGGAACCCCGGTTAAGGAACATTCCAGCCTCCGCAGTTTTATGGCATCCCTGCCGGATCAGCTGCTGGGGCATGATTTCCCTGAACTGATTCGTAGTCTGGCTAAAGCACATCGTGCCGGCAGGCCAATCCTCATGGGAATGGGTGCTCATGTGATTAAGGTTGGGCTGAATCCTGTGCTCATTGACCTTATGGAGCGCTCAATTATTACAGGGCTTGCCATGAACGGAGCATGCATTATTCATGATGCTGAAATTGCCATGGCTGGATCAACTTCTGAAGAGGTTGGGGATGTACTTGGTGATGGCGCGTTTGGTGCAGCAAAAGAGACGGGCGAGGTTTTAAATACTGCCATTTCCCTTGGTGCCCGGCAAGGTATTGGTATGGGCCAGGCCGTGGGTGAGTATCTGCTGGCAAGAGATTTTCCGCATAATGATAAAAGTTTACTTGCAACTGCCGCAAAATTAGGTGTTCCCGTCACTGTTCACGTAGCCATTGGCACAGATATTATTCATATTCATCCGTCGGCATCAGGTGCAGATATAGGGAAAACTTCCTTCTATGATTTTCAACTGTTTTGTAGTGAGGTCAGTGGGCTGCAGGGTGGAGCGTATTTGAATGTCGGTTCGGCTGTGTTACTTCCAGAGGTGTTTTTAAAGTCTCTGACTCTTGTCAGGAATCTTGGACACAAGGTGGATGATTTCACAACAGCCAATTTTGATTTTATGAAACAGTATCGTACGCTTACGAATGTGGTGAACAGGCCTACGGCTACTGGAGGACGCGGGTATAATATCATAGGGCATCATGAGTTGATGATTCCTCTGTTAGCAGCATCATTGCTTGATGAATTATGCGAAAGCTGCTAGAAAGGCGGACGCATGGTTGTAGTTTAAGGCACCCTGGAAAGTAGGTTGGGATACAAACCTGACGTAACTATATATGAGGCATCGATTGCCTTTGTTGGATACATTATGAGTGAGCAAACAAGTATAAAGAGAAAAGGTAAAGTTTATCTGGTTGGTGCAGGGCCTGGTGATCCGGGATTGATTACTGTGAGAGGAAAATACCTTCTTGAGAGAGCACAGGTAGTTGTCTACGATTACCTTGCCAGCCCCAAACTCCTCAAGCATGTGCCCAAAGAGGCTGAACTGATTTACGCCGGCAAAAGGGGGGGAGTGAAACATACCCACACCCAGGAAGAGATCAATCAAATGCTGGTGGATTGGGCTGAAGCCGGCAAGACAGTTGTTCGTCTGAAGGGTGGAGATCCTTTTATCTTTGGGCGCGGCGGAGAAGAAGTCGAGGTGTTGGCACAGTCCGGCGTTGATTTTGAGGTTGTTCCTGGAGTCACATCGGCAACAGCTGCTGCCACCTATGCTGGAATCCCCATCACCCACCGTAAGTATACTGCATCTGTGGCTTTTCTCACTGGTCACGAAGATCCCACAAAGCCAGGCTCTAAAATTGATTGGGCAAAGCTTGCAACAGGTGCTGGAACGCTTGTTGTGTATATGGGGATTAAAAATCTGCCGATCATTGTTAAAAATCTTGTTAGCCATGGCCGTGATCCCAAGACTCCGGTGGCTGTCGTACGTTGGGCATCAACTCCGGAACAGCGTTCTGTTGTTGGGACTCTGGAAACAATCACTGATATCGTTCGTGAATCCGGAATTAAGCCGCCTGCGCTCATCATTGTTGGTGAGGTTGTGAAACTTCGTAAAACCATAGACTGGTTTGAAAAACGTCCCCTGTTTGGTAAACGGATTGTAGTTACCAGGACCAGAGAACAGGCTTCAGAACTTATGGCTGCTCTTGAGGAAAATGGCGGAAATTGTCTTGAATATTCAACTATCAAGATTGAACCCGTTGACTCGTATGAGATACTTGATGAGGAACTTGAGCGGCTTGAAGAGTACCACTGGATACTGTTTACATCATTAAATGGTGTGAAATATTTTTTCGACCGGCTGTATAAAAAAGGGATGGATGCCAGAAGTATGAAAGGTCCCGGTATTGCAGCCGTGGGTAAGGCAACTGCTGATCTGCTTTTGGAGTATGGGGTCCTGGCTGATTTACTTCCCACTGTTTTTACTGGAGAAGGGCTGGCTGAGTCCTTGCTTGACCAGGGAGTGGAAGGGCGAAATGTCCTTATTCCAAGGGCGGAAAAGGCACGGGAAATTTTGCCGGAAACACTTCGTGGTGCAGGGGCTCAGGTGACAGTAGCTCCGGTTTATAAGAATGTTGCACCTGAAGGAAAACGGGAACAGCTGCGTGAAGAACTTGAGGCTGGAAAGGTGGATATGGTAACCTTCACCAGTTCATCAACTGTTCGGAATTTTCTTTCCATGGTGGGTGCTGAAAGCAGCTCGGAGCTTAAAAGATTAATGCATGAAGTAACAATCGCAGCGATCGGGCCAATTACTGCCAAAACAGTAACTGATAATGGCCTGAAAGTGGATGTTCAACCGGAATCTTATACTATTCCTGATATGGTGCACGAAATAGTAGATTATTATTCGTGATGGATTTGTAGTTATACCACTCAAGAGGGTACTGAAAAAGTACCCTTTACCTTTAGAGTGAAAATTTTTCGTTTCTTTGTTGATGTGCTCCGTAGGAAGCACTCTGATTATGGTATAGTATAAATACCCTTGGGGTGGTTATACCCCAAAGGCAAAAAAATTTTATTGTTCTCGAATCATATCCAGCAAATCCTCGCTGGTCATCTTGGCACTCATGTCTGATCCTTCAAGCAGGCTTCCGGCAAGATCCCGTTTTTCCTGATGCAGTTTTACAATTTTTTCTTCAATGGTATGTTTACAGACCAGTCTGTAGATAGTTACCGGCCTGGTCTGGCCAATACGATGGGCACGATCCGAGGCCTGATCTTCAACGGCCGGATTCCACCATGGATCCATATGGATAACATAATCAGCTGCCGTGAGGTTCAGGCCAAGACCACCGGCTTTGAGGCTGATAAGAAAGAGATCTCCTTCTCCTGACTGGAACCTGTCGACTTCCTGTTTGCGACGAGCAGTACTGGTAGAACCGTCCAGGTAGCGGTAGTGGATACCTTGTTTGTCAAGGTGTTCCCGGAGAATTGAAAGATGGCCGATGAACTGGCTGAATATGAGAGCTTTATGGCCACCGCCCAGTAGTTCCTCTACCACTGATGCAAAGACTTTGAGCTTAGCACTTTCAATACTGGTGTCTGCTGTGATAAGCCTCGGATTACAACAGGCCTGGCGAAGCTTCATGATCTCGGTGAGGATCTGGAGATGTCGAGTTTTTTTCTCTCTGTTGTTTTCCAGAACTTCCAGGGCATTTTGCCTGAGTGCCTCGTAAAAGAGTTTTTCCTCTTCGCTCATTTCCACCTCAAGGGTGATCTCGGTACGTGGAGGAAGCTCTTCCAGAACCTGTGATTTGATACGGCGGAGGATAAAAGGACGAATCAGCTTTTTAAGTTTGAGACGGGCGTCACGGTTGTGGTAGCGCTCAATGGGAATGGCAAATCGTTCGTTAAATCGGTTCAGTGTGCCCAATAGACCCGGGTTGATGAAATGGAAGAGGTTCCATAGTTCGCCAAGATGGTTTTCAACGGGCGTTCCAGTGGTAATGAGTTTGAAGCGGGCCTGCAGTGCCATGGCTGCTTTGGATCGCTTGGTCGCCGCATTTTTGATGGCCTGGGCCTCATCCAGAATGATGGTCTGCCATTTGACACCAGAGAGCATTTCATTTTCTTGCTGAAGGAGAGTGTAGGTGGTTATCAGCAAGTCAAATGGTCCAAGTTCAGCAATGGTTTGCGCCCGGTTCTTTCCGGCAAGGGTCTTGATGTTGAGTGTTGGAGTGAAACGATTGGCTTCAGATTGCCAGTTGGTCGAAACAGAGGTCGGTGCTATAACCAGTGATGGGCCATCAGCGGCTGTTGAGAGGACCGCGGCCAGCGCCTGTATGGTCTTTCCAAGTCCCATATCATCGGCAAGACAGCCGCCAACTCCCCAGTGAGCCAGACGGGAAAGCCAGTTGTAGCCCTCGATCTGGTAATCACGCAGCTCGGCACGGAGTGTTGAGGGCAGCACTGGGTGGAAGTTCTGGCTTTCATGAATACGTTTGATCTGGTCTTTCCAGCCGTTATCAACTACAGCCTTGGCTTCATCAACAAGTTTTTCAAGAGGAATTGCCGCGAGATGATGAATAAGAACTTCACCATCATTGTCAGTTGTCATTCCTTCTGAGTAAAGGTTGATTTCTTCGAGTTTCTTTTTAAATTCCTGTGTGAGCGCCAGAAAATGGCCATCTTTGATTTGAATAAAATGGCCACGGGAAGTCTTGACCTTTGCCAGAAGTTCCCGGAGGTCAATGACTGTGTCCTGATCAAGCTTGAGTTCTCCGGAAAGTGCAAACCAGTTTTGCTGATTGGTTCGAACTTTCAGGTTGAGATTTTTCAATGAAGCCTGATGGGTGATGTTCAGTTTTTCACCTTCCGGCCACTCAATGACCACCTGATCCTGAATTGCCTGTAATTCCTGCAGGGCCTGGAGGCAGTCGTCAGGGTTCTGCAGATGCCATTCCCGATCCTGATCCTGTTCAAGGTCAATGGCCAGATCAAGAATGGGACAGGATTCTTCAACCTCACGTGCCATTTGTTCTTCAAGTCCAAGATTCCTCTTGGTCTGTAGTCGCTTGCCACGCACTTCTGCGATAATATTTTCAACTCCCTGGCCCGGTTTGAGGTAATGGCCTCCATCAACAAAAGGTTTAACAAACATCTCTAGTCTGAAGCCCCCCCCGTATGGCAGCAGGTGCATGTATATTGTTGGATCCGCTTCAACCTGTTCGATATTTGTTCGGGTTCCAGATGCTGCATCAGCAGCAATGGCCGAATGAACGGTCATAAAAGAAGAAATATTGCCAATGGCCGTAAGCACCTGTTCACTGGCGTCAATGGGCACAACCAGGCCGTTTTTACCGGTAATTTGTGCAATTCTGCGATGGTTGTCATTGATTTCAATGATTTTATAGCGGGTGGGAGTCTCCTGGAATATTGTGATATTATCATCTGTAACTTCCTGAGCAAAACAGATGTGGAGGTGAGCGCCCCGTTCCTCAACAAGTAGTTCCGGTTCTCCACTGACAAATTCAACAGGTGTCCCAGGGGATTTAGTGAAGAAGAGCAGTGGATGATTGATCATGGCAGGCAGGGTTTTATCCATTTCAAAATGGTAGCTTACACCGTGAGTATCCGGATTGACCTGTTTTTGGATACAGGCTGAAATTTTTCTATCCTGAATAGTCAGGTAGGGAAGTTTACCGGAATACAGGCGAGAGAGCGATATGGGCCTGCCTTTGCTCCAGTTTCCTGCCTGATTTCGTTTTTGCTCTTTGGGGCTGATCTGCATTTTTCCATTATTGTAGTCCACCATCCAGATGAGCCGTTCAAAATGGGAGTTACTTGATTCCTGTGGTGACGCAGTGACTTGAATGAGTGCCTGCAGGTTCCGCTTCCACGGTTCTTCAGATTGGAGGATATTAATAAGTGGGGTAAGCCCGGTTTCGTCGCTAAGACGGCTAACCACTGAGTCATAATCATCTCCTTCGTGGCCGACACCTGCCAGGATAGCAGCCAGATTCAGAGAAAAGAAATGAAAACCATTGGTCATAGCCTGCTTGTAAAGGGTTTCTACACGTTGTCTGACTTCGGGTTTCAGGCTCGAGTTAAGCCAATATTGTGAAAGAGCTGTAAAAAGGATGGTGAGGCTGTGGGGCTCGTCATCCTTATGAAAACTCATTTCGTCTCCGGGAAGTGCAGTGTTGTTTTTTACCTGGAGAAAAGTGGCAAGAACTTGATACGCTTTTTCTTCAACACTGTCAGTAAAGAGAGAAAGAGCAATACCGATCTGGTGGGATACGTTCTGTTCCTGATCACTCTGATCGTTCTGCAACGTGGCAAGAGAATGAAAGAGGCCGATGGGACCAAAAAAGGCGACATTGTCACTGGAACTCAGGTCGCGAAGAAAGTTTAGATCATGTTCAAATAATTCTGTTGTTGTATCAGATTTCCCGGAGAGAAAGGCCAGGGTTCCGGCAGCTCCTGTGCCGGTGAAATTTTCACTATTTTCTTCAACGAGCTTTCCGGCAGCCGTAAGGTTGCCTCTAAAAATATATTGAATAAAGAGGAGGCGGTGAAAAGGGAGCTTTTCATCACTGCTCAGGTCTTTGAGGCCGGTTTCTTCCTGCAGGTAGGTGAGGATTTCCGGATAAGAGCGTAGTGTTGCCAGCTCGTAACTAAAAATTTGGCCTAGCAGGAAAAATTGAAATGAAGGTGCCAGGCTCCTAAACCAGGAAGGATCGAAGGGGGCTGTTGTTATTTGAACCGTTGGCGGCAGCGGTGAGAGAATATCACGACATTGGCCCCCAAGAAACTCGAGTGCATCATCAATCAGGTCAAAGTTCTGAGTGTAGAGACCGATACGCATTTCACGCATGGCGCGCCAGCAGCGGGTTGTCCATTTACCATAATAATAAGAGACAGGCGCCTCTTTGCGGATGACTTTTGCGTAAGTGGCAAAAGTTCCGTCTTCCACAGCAATACGACTCAGCTTTTCAACTAGTTGCGGTGAACATTGCCGTTCTTCCGTGAGCAGGCCGGCTTCCTGGAATTTTGTGAAATAGTGGTTCAGGTTGGCGGCGGTTGGCCTGTTACCCCGTGGACTTCGAATGTCAAGTTTACGCAGGCAGTTGACAATAAGTGTTGAATGGGCAGGTTCATAAACAATTGACTGGAATTGGAGAAGGGTCTGCTCAAAGGGCGTGAGTTTGTTGTATTGCTGAAGTAATTCGGTGCTGGGGTCTGGCATGTTGTTTCTTCGTGGTGCTGCAGTTTGTAGCCTAACCCCCGAAAGAGATAAACCATGGAACCTGTGATAACTCAGGCTAAAGTGAATTATGTATTATATCACGTCTGGTTAAGAAACAAAAGAAGATCCTGAAATCAATTTGTTTGACAGGAAAGAGTGTCAAAAATTAAAAGAAAGGTTGCCAATATGACTATTTTTCATGTAGAGTTGTTGCCATATTGGCAGCTATGAAATGATTTTTGACATGGCACAATGTGTTTTTGTAATCCTGGCATATCTATAGGAGCAGGCAATGACAGTAATCGGTTATATCTTTCTGGATGCGAGTCGTGATAATTTGATTCCTCTTAGTCTGCAGCAGCAGATGTTGGAAGAGTATGCTGGAGAGTTGGGACTTCGATTTGATGAACTCCTTGTGGAACAATCATATTCTCCGGAAACTTCTTTTATGGAAAGGGCTGAGGGCAAACGACTGCTGGAAAATGTGGAGGACGGCGATACGGTGTTCACCTCACAGGCAAAGTGGGTTTTGGGTACTGCGCAGGAGGCACTGCTTCTCATAAACATGTTGAAGGACAAAAAGGTGTCTCTTTTTTGTTTGGATCTTGATGGTGATATTGTTCAGGAGGCTGAAAGAAAACTTGTTGTTTCCCAGGGAATAGCGGGCCTTGTGCAGAGTGTATGTGGGGCTCTATCGGTGAGAATGGAGAGCGGGCATCATGGAGCAGCTATTCGAGCGGTTAAAGCACGGCAGAAAAAAGCTGGAAAATATCTTGGTGGGCCAATCCCTTTCGGATTTCAGGTGGATGGCGATGGACGCTTGCAGCAGAATGGTGACCAGCAAATTATCATTGATAAGATGCTCAGTATGAAAGAGGATCGCTGGTCATACCGCGATATCGCGAGAAAAATGCAGGAAAATCATGACCTGAAATTTTCTCACGAAGGCATTCGGCGGATTTTGTTGAAAAACCAGAAAAAGTAGTTCCAGAAGTTCTCTCTATTTCTATTGTAGATTTTTGTTACTGAATATTTCAGCAGTTCCTTCCTGATGTCGAATCCAGGCAACAAGAAGGCGTTCCTGCTTGGCGTTGAGAATTTGAGATCTGTATTGCTCTTTTTCTTCTTCTGGCATGCTTGCAGTGTCCGGCAGGTTTCTTTCAGTGAATTGGTAGAGGTATATGTCCTCTCCAACTGTTGCAGGTTCGTCGGGTAATGGTTGCTTGCTGCTTAACAAAAAGACATCCCTGAGCAGGCTTGAGGGGAAATTGTTGGTTTCAGAACCAGTGGAGCTTCGAGAAAGAGAAGCCTCTTTAATCTCTATCCCATTTGTTTTTCCAATTTCAGAAAATGGAGTTCCACCTTGCAGTGCTGTTAAGATTTCTTCGCTTTTTTCGCGTGCCAGCGTTTTCGCTTGTTCAGCAGTATAATCGTCTGTTACTTTGTCAAGAACACTGTCAAGAGCCGGTATTTCAGGTTGCTGGATTGCTTCGGCGTAGAGTATGGAATAGCCGTCAGAAGATTCAATGAGTGAGCTGAGTTCACCTTCTTTTAGAGAAAATGCAGTATTTTGGACAGATGGTGCTTTGTCAATATTGTCAGGAGGAGTTAAGTGGGAAAAGAAGTCGGTTTCCAGAATAACGGCTTCCGGGTGAAGTCTGGCGAATTCCTTTAAGCTCCCTGCGGAAATAATTCCTTCATAGGCCTCATTAGCATTTTTAAAAACAGTAGCTCGTTTTACTTCCTTTGTAATCTCTTTGTTTTCTGCTTCAGTTTCATAAGGGAATGAGAGAAATTTGAGTCGAACTTTCGGGTCTGTTCTGTAGTTTTCTTTGTTTTGATCAAACCATGTTGCCAGCGCGTCTTCTTCAATGTTTACTTTGTCGGTAAATTGGGAAGGACTGATTTTTGCAAATTGAAGCTTAACACTTTCTTTTGCCTGTTGATAGAGGTCATTGATTTCAGCATCGGTGATAGTGGTGGCAAAATTACCGATAGCCCGTACTCCCTTAGTGGAAAGCATATCAATACGCCTGGAGTTTTCGTATTTATGTGGTGTAAGGCGATTGGATGAAAGGAGTACTTTGTATTTTTCTATATTAAAGCTTTCGTTTTCCTGAAACTCTGGCATTTCTTGAATATTTTGCTGAACCTCCGGTGCGGATACGAGCAGACCCATGGAAACAGCACCCTGGCGTAAAAGTGCCTGTTGGATGAGTTGATTTTTTACCTGCCCTGAGAGACCAAGGTTTTTCAGCAGTTCTTCAGGAATTGAACCACCAAACTGTTGTCGATAGCTGGAAAGAAGTCGGTCGTAGGTACGTTGGTATTCTTGGTAACTGATTTCTTCGCCATTGACAACGATGGCTGCATCACGACTATCCATCATGTTCGCTCCTACTCCCCAGAAGACAAAAACAAGGACTATGACCAGAACGATCGCTTGAATGAAAGTAGATTGAGACTTGTCTCGAAAAATTTGTAACATATCAGGTTCTCGTATGTAGAGGGATGAATTGTGTTAAATGTATCTGAGTTCAATCTATTTGTGAATGAACTCCCTGGCGGAAGAAGCTTTACGCAAATTATCAGGGTGAGCAGTAAAAAAATCAACCATGTAAAAATAAAAAAATGTACTTCTTCTATAACGGCAGTGCAAGCAAAAACAGTGTTCACGAATGCTTGTAAATGTTTTTGTTTACATTCTGTTCATAAGTGGGAAGAAGAATGAAACGTGTCAGGCTGATTCCTGAAAAATAAGATTATTTTTTTTAGAACAAAGTGTTACCTGTATGAATAAATACATTTTAAGCGTCTTCTATTAGCTTTAAAGGACATAGAAAATGATTGTTCATTCACTTGACAAACAGTTTGGTCTATAGTAATTAGGCTGTCATTACTTGAGAAACAGAAACGGTGAAAGCCACAAACAATATTTTTAAGGAGGATTAAGATGCCCACAATAGAACATAACGGACAAAATTACGAGTGTGATGAAGATGGATTCCTGCTCAACGGTATGGAAGACATGAATGAAAACTGGGTCGATTACGTAAAAGGTGTTGAGGGTATTTCAGAGCTTACCGACGAACATCAGAAAGTGATTGATGCTCTTCGTGAGTACTACAAGAAAAACGGTATTGCTCCAATGGTACGTATTCTTTCTA